>NZ_NFHK01000099.1:0-1040 GCF_002161315.1 Faecalibacterium sp. An77 | reverse complement strand
ATTTTGGACCATAGCTTCTCGATCGGATTGAAATCGGGACTATAAGGCGGCAAATAGAGTATCTGTGCTCCTGCCTGAGCAATCATCTGTGCAATCCCTGGCCCGTGGTGGGCAGCCAGATTGTCCATCACCACGATATCTCCCGGATTCAGTTCAGGAAGCAAAGTTTCCTGCACATACTGCTGAAACTTTGACCGAGTTGTTCCGCCTGGATAGCTTGTTTGCGCAATCACTTTGTTTACCCGAATCGCCGAAAGCAAGGTAGTTGCTCTTGGCCTGGTAAGCGGAGCATGGTCAACGACTCGTTTGCCTCCTACAGCACGGCCATACCGGCGTATCATCCCAAGATTGACACCGCTCTCGTCCAGAAAGACCAAATGGTCAATCGGAAGATTTGACCTGAGTTCCTTCCAATGAAGCCGCTTTGCTTTCACGTCGGGAGCGCTCCTGTTCTGAGGCATGAACGCTTTTCTTTTTGACCCGGTAACCCAGCTTTATAACAGCCTTACGGACTGTTTCCTCACATACGTTCAGATGAAGTCTCTCCTTGATTTCACGGATGGAAAGATCAGGCTGTTTGTTTATCATCTCGTTGACCGCATCCAGGTCTTGCCGGGTCAGCTTAGCCTTGCGGCCCCTTTGATTGACACGAAGATCTACGCTGCCGGTCTGTTTCATCGTAAGCGCTCCATAATCCCCCGTGAGGGATAAACAAAAGAGCTCCCATAAGGAGCTCAAATCAGTTAAAATTATTTGAGTTTGCAATACTCGGGAAGGCTTTCAGCCCAAGGGAGCAGCGGAACCAGTTGTTCCTCGGTAGGATTTTCGCCCAGTTTGGGCAGCTCCTGCAGCAGGAACAGTAGGTAACCAAAGGGATCCAGACCATTGTGCTTGGCTGTCTCGATCACACTGAAACATAGGGCACTGGCATCGGCACCCTTTGCAGTGTCACAGAACAGAAAATTCTTTCGCGCCATCACGAAAGGTTTCACCGTGCGTTCGGCAAGATTATTGGTCAGTTCCAGGCGGCCGTCCAGAAG
>NZ_NFHK01000098.1:0-1087 GCF_002161315.1 Faecalibacterium sp. An77 | reverse complement strand
GGTGAATTATACTATCAAGTGCAACACTTAAGGGAAATAAAAAGAAGTTCATACAGAACCCTGGTAGAATAGAGTTACTACACCACCAAACCACCGGAGGGAACTGTATGAACTACCATCATCTTACCATAGAAGAACGCAGTTGTATACGGAAATATTATGTGGATGGGTTGAGCTACCGGGAGATAGCCCGGTTGATCGGGAGAAACGTGAGTACGGTGTCGCGCGAGATACGGAGGAACTGTACCCACATGTATGACATTCCGACCTACTACCCGCACACAGCACAGAAGAAGTATCTGCTGCGTCGTTCCTACTGCCACCGTGGAATGTTCCATTCCCGGGAGATTATTGGCTACATAGAGGAAAAACTGCGTGCAACCTGGTCGCCGGAGCAGATCGCCTGCACTCCGTGTGACCTGAAGATACCCAGCTGGCGGACGATCTACCGCTGGATCTATGAGAAGTACCTGGTAAACGGCAATCTGAAGGTGCTTCGCCGCAAGGGAAAGAGCCATGGAGTGAAAGAAACGCGTGGAAAGTACAGCAAGGGAAAGTCCATCCGCAAGCGGGACAAGTCGGTATACAGCCGCCAGGAAGCCGGGCACTGGGAAGCGGATACCGTGGTGAGTGGACAGGGAAAAAGCAAAGCCTGCTTTGCCACCCTGGCGGAACGAAAGACCCGGTTTTATATTGCGGTGAAGATGCCGGACCGGCGAGCAGAGACCATGGAGAACGCCATTGTCGCCGCACTATCCGTATTTCCTCCTCAGCTGGTCAAGACTATTACCTGTGACCGAGGTACAGAGTTTGCCAACTGGCACCGCATTGAAGAACGATTGCATTGTGAAGTATATTTTGCCGACCCATATTGCGCCTGGCAGAAAGGCACCAACGAAAATCTGAACGGCCTGCTCCGGGAGTTTTATCCCAAGGGCAGAAACCTCTCCCGCATTGCTCCCGCTACATTAAAACGAAACCTGGCGTTGATTAACGCCAGGCCTCGCAAGGTTCTTAACTTCCATTCTGCCCAGGAATTATGGGACTTCGAGCTTAATTCCTGTTGCACTTAGTTTGACAATTCACT
>NZ_NFHK01000097.1:0-1145 GCF_002161315.1 Faecalibacterium sp. An77 | reverse complement strand
TACGCCCGGCAGCATGGACTGCGGAACATCCGGCACTTTTGGGACGATGGCTACACCGGCACCAACTTCAACCGCCCCGGCTTCAACGCTCTTTTGAGCGAGATTGAAGCGGGCCATGTGGCTACTCTGATTGTCAAAGACCTGAGTCGGTTCGGGCGGAACTACCTGCAGGTAGGCTACTACACTGAGGTGGTTTTCCCCAAGAAGGGTGTCCGCTTCATCGCCATCAACAACAGCGTGGACAGCGCGAAGCCCTCGGACAACGACTTCACCCCGTTCCTGAACATCATGAACGAGTGGTATGCCAAGGACACCAGCAACAAGATTAAGGCAGTGTTCAAAGCCCGGATGAAGAAAGGAATGCGGTGTAGCGGCTCTATCCCTTACGGCTATAAGCGGACCAAAGAGGACAAACAGCTGCTTCTTGTGGATGAACCGGCAGCCGAGGTTGTCCAAAAGATTTACCGCCTGGCCTGCCAGGGGTTGGGAATAACAGCCATTGCTGATCGGCTGTCAGCAGAAAAGATTCTGATCCCGTCCGCCTATGCTGCCAAGCACTTTCCCGAGAATTGCAGACACAACGAAATGGCAGACCCCTACCGTTGGACAGCCACCACTGTGGGCTACATCCTGGACCGGCAGGAATACCTGGGGCATACGGTACTGGGCAAGTCCATCTGTGAGAACTTCAAGACCAAACAGCGCCGGGCCGCTACTGCTGATGAACTGATGATCTTCCCAAACACCCATGAGGCTATTGTAGACCAGGATACCTGGGATATTGCTCACAAGCTGCGGCTGCGGAAGCGGCCCAAAGCAGCTAATGGAACCTACACCCACCGCCTGTCAGGACTGATCTACTGTGCAGACTGCGGGGCAAGAATGGGTTTCTGCGGCTCAGAAAACGAAAAGCACTACGATTCGTCCCACGCCTTCCAGTGCGGGAACTACCGCAACACCACCAACCAATGCGCTTCTCACTTCGTCCGAGCTTCGGTTCTGGAAACGGTGATCCTGAAAGCAATTCAGTAAGCGCTCCATAATCCCCCGTGAGGGATAAAGAAAAGAGCTCCCATAAGGAGCTCAAATCGGTTAAAATTATTTGAGTTTGCAATACTCGGGAAGGCTTTCAGCCCAGGGGAGCA
>NZ_NFHK01000096.1:0-1190 GCF_002161315.1 Faecalibacterium sp. An77 | reverse complement strand
TGTCGATGACGGTGAGGTCCCACCTGTTCCCATTCCGAACACAGAAGTTAAGCTCACTTGTGCCGAAGATAGTTGGCTGGACACGGCCTGTGAAAATAGGTAGATGCCGGCTTCTCTCACAAAACCCCTGAGGATAAGTCCTCGGGGGTTTTCTCGTATCGGGAAAGAAGGACGGAGGAGGGAACGATGGTCAAATTTCTGAAAAGAGCGGTGCGCTTGGTTTTGCTTTTGGCTTTGCTGGGAGCGGCGGTGCTGTTTTATGCCCTGAAAGTGGAGCCCTACCGGCTGAAAATCGATCATTTGACCTTTTCCAGCGGCCTGACCCAGGAGCTGCGGGTGGTCCAGGTGTCGGATATCCAGATCAGCGAACACTACACCACCCGGAACCTGGAACAGCTGGTGGACCGGGTCAATCAGCAGAATCCCGATTTGTTTCTCTTCACCGGGGACCTGTACGAGGTCTACAACACCTATCATCAGGATGAGGATTTAATCCGGATTCTGTCCCGGATTCAGGCGCCCTATGGAAAATTTGCCATTTGGGGCAATCGGGACCGGGGCGGGGGCGCGGTGCGCACCTATGAATCCATCATGGAACAGAGCGGATTTCAGATTCTGTGCAACGAGGGCGTGACGGTGACGCTGGAGAGCGGCGATACGGTCTTTTTGGCGGGGCTGGATGATGCCTTGCTGGGAGAACCCAACATCGACGGGGTGCTGGCGGATGTTCCCGCCCAGCAGCCGGGCTATTCCATCCTGATGACCCATGAGCCCGACACCGCCGACCTGTATGCGGACCTGGGGTTTGACCTGATTTTGGCGGGCCACAGCCATGGCGGACAGGTCAGTCTGCCGTTCCTTCCGCACATCACCACCTCCATGGCCAGAAAATATCTGGACGGCCTGTATCCCCTCAACGATCAGACCACCCTGTATGTCCACTCCGGAATAGGAACTTCTCGGTATCCGATCCGGCTGGGGGTTGTGCCCGAAATCGCCGTCTTTGACCTGAAACCGGCTGCGGAATAAATCCGCGCGCAGATAAAAGAACATCCCTCGCGCCCAAAGGTGTGAACTGCCCCAGAATTAGTAGACATGAATAAAAAGACCCTCGTGTAGTGGGGAGCTTAACAGGACTGGCGAAGCGTAAGCGGAGCCAGTCCTGTTTTCAGTTGAATGCGCTCATGGTT
>NZ_NFHK01000095.1:0-1191 GCF_002161315.1 Faecalibacterium sp. An77 | reverse complement strand
TATTCAAACAGTTCCACCGGCCACGCTTCCGGCTGATGGTTAACCGGCGTATGTGTTTCCGGCGTTTGGGTCATTTTGTGGCCGGCGTTTTAGGCATTTTTTATTTCGGCGTTGACACAGGGGTAAAAAATGAGCAATCAATATCAGAAATTAAAAAAGCAGCACTACCTTAGCCTGCTGCAGAAGTGCGCCCGCAGTGGAAAGAACAAGCGGGAGTGGTGCGCACAGGCCGGCGTGAAATATTCAACCCTCATGAGATGGCAGGTGCTGCCTTGGCTGGCCGGTAGGGATGAACATATGCTTTTAAAATGCTCATTCCGCCGTCATATCCAAGTTCTCGCAGTCGTTCCAACAGAACAACACAATTGAAGATGCCTTGTCCCATCCATTCATTCAACTGCGGCTTGTAAGGATCCAACTTGGACCCTTTGGAAACACCCTTTAGCCCATGCTGCCGATCCGCCTGCTCCATATACTTGCGGGCCGTATTTTTGGAGATCCCAATTTCTTGCCCAATCGCATAAGCGCTCTTGCCTTTTCCTGCTAAATCTTTTATCATTAGTATAAGCCCACTCCTAATCATCCGACTATCCTCCCTAAAAGTATTCGACACACTTTTAGGATAGCCGGTCTTTAGGCGTGGGTCAATTTTTGTTCGGCGCTATGGGGCTATTATACTTCGGCGGTGATAGTGCAAAGCCATTACCATTTTGCTCTTTCATCGCTATTCCTTTCCACTGGGTTGTTGGCACTTTCCAGTGTACAGGATTTAAAAGAGCATCGGTAGTGGCTTTATCTTTTCCGACTAAATTTGGTTGCAAAACCCCGACACTTGAAGGTTAGTTTCGCCCGACCCGAATAGTAGTGTCAACAGGACTCTTATTGTACCTTATCGTTCGGTACCACTCTTTCTGCAAAATCATGCCTGCTGCTCAGGTCATACGTAAGCGCCTCACGAAACAGTGTACTTGACAATAGAAAAAAGGTAAGCGCTCCATAATCCCCCGACTGTAAAAAAGTACTGACCTGTGAGAAAATAAGAGAAAGTATCAAAAGTCTTAGAAATCTCAGAAGTCTCACGGGGGTAAAAATGAGCAATCAATATCGGGAACTAAAAAAGCAACATTACCTTAACCTGCTGCAAGAGTGTGCCCGCAGTGGGAAGAACAAACGGGAATGGTGCGCACAGGC
>NZ_NFHK01000094.1:0-1197 GCF_002161315.1 Faecalibacterium sp. An77 | reverse complement strand
GGGTAAAATTGTCTGGTTGCCCGGCCAATACAAGGGCCTGGCAGAGCGCAAAGGGATTGCCGCTCCTTATCCAGCAGCACGCCAACAGGACGTTCGTGTAGAAGTTCGTTCTCTGCATTTCTATGACTCCTTGTTGGGAGGTGCAGCACATGGTTGAGCTGGAACACACCCGCTCTCTCCTGGAACAGATGGGGCTGCTCACGGCAGCTCAACTTTTGGATGCACAGCTGGAACAATCTCTTCACAGTCAGCAGACCTATGTTCAGTTCCTCCATGACTTGTTATCCTCTGAACAGCAGGAACGCCAGCGAAAAAGCCGGGAAACACGTTTAAAACTGGCAAGGATGCCGCACCACAAGCGGCTGGAAGAATTTGATTTCACCTTTCAACCCAGCATTGACAAGCGACAGATCGAAGAGCTTGGGACGCTAGCCTTTGTAGCCCGAAATGAGAATGTGATTTTTCTGGGACCTCCTGGTGTGGGAAAGACGCACTTGTCTGTCGGTCTAGCTCTTAGAGCCCTGGATGCTGGAATGGTGGTCTATTATACCACTCTTTCCCGTCTCATTGGTGACTTGAAGAAGGCACAAACCCAGGGACATTTGGAGAGACGCTGGCGGATCTACCTGCGTCCAGCTTTGCTGGTGATTGATGAGGTTGGCTATATGCAGTTGAATCGCCAGGAAGCAGAACTTTTGTTTCGGCTGATTTCTGAACGTTACGAACACGGCAGCGTGATTTTAACCAGCAACAAATACTTCAGCGATTGGGGTGAGCTTCTAAGCGACAATGTACTGGCTACCGCTCTTCTGGACCGGTTATTACACCACGCTCATGTGGTAAATATCCGTGGCCAGACCTACCGGTTGCGTGACCGGTTGAAAGCAGGTATTCAAACAGTTCCACCGGCCACGCTTCCGGCTGATGGTTAACCGGCGTATGTGTTTCCGGCGTTTGGGTCATTTTGTGGCCGGCGTTTTAGGCATTTTTTATTTCGGCGTTGACACAATAGACAAAACGCCCCCTGTGTAGGAAAATAAACCTATACAGGGGGTGTTCGTATGTCCAGACAAAAATACAGTAAGCGCTCCATAATCCCCCGTGAGGGATAAAGAAAAGAGCTCCCATAAGGAGCTCAAATCGGTTAAAATTATTTGAGTTTGCAATACTCGGGAAGGCTTTCAGCCCAGGGGAGCA
>NZ_NFHK01000093.1:0-1234 GCF_002161315.1 Faecalibacterium sp. An77 | reverse complement strand
CATAGGGCGATCCACGCTTTGAAATCTTGTTTTTCGTGCCTCTGAATGTTCCGGACTGCCGTTCAGATGGGTCTAACCCAAAGTAAGCTGCAAGCTGTTTAGGCTTTTTGAACAGAGTGAAATCCCCAATTTCTCCCAGTAAAAGAGCTGCTGAATGGCTCCCAATACCAGGAATGCTTTGCAGTAAAGAAACGTTGTTTCGTATTTCTTTCATCTGTGCCAATAAATTGTCTATTGCTTTCTCAATTTGAATCACGCTTTCGGATAATGTACGAAGCATTTGAATGGTACACACAATGAGGGTTTCATCGGCACAGGAATGAATCCCCAGGGTCTGTGCTTGCTGTGCTGCCGAGATCAGCAATTCAGCTTTTTTCTTAGCAAATCCATGCCCTGACTTGCTTGCTGCAGCAATCACTTCAACCAGTTCTGATTCTTCCGCTGCAAGCAAAATAGCTGGCGTTGGAAAATGCACAAGCACCGCGCACGAAGTGATTCCTCCTAGATCTGAGAAGACCTTATCATAGCCTGGAAAGGCTTGATCCAAGAAAGCTGTCAATCGATTTTTATAACTCGAAACGTCATTCAAAAATTCTACCCGTTCTCTGCAGAGCTGGCGTAATGCACGCATTGCAGTTTGAGGAACCTGGGAAGGCCGTAAGGTCTTTGTTCGATACATCATTGCCAATTTAAAGGCGTCTACACGATCTGTTTTTCTCTTTCTAATAGAGAAATCCTTCATGGAGCTGCTTTGAAGAGGATTTACTACGATTACGTCATATCCATGCTCCGAGAAGAACTGAAAGAGAATCAAGTGGTAGTGCGAGGTGGATTCCATCACAATAATAGGCTTGCTGGAAAAGCTCTGCTCAGCCTTTTGAAGCAGGGTGTTTGCCCGATTGATCGATGTTTCATCGTGATAAATCTTTTCCTGAGCAAAGATTTTGTTGTCTGGCGACAAAATACACATGTCGCTGAATCGTTTGCTGACATCAATTCCTGCTACCGGACCAAAATTCATATACACCTCTCCTCTCAGGGACAGTTTCGCTTTTTCGCAAAAGCAACAGGCGCGTTGTTGACACGGGTAACGGTTGTGCCGACCCAACCAATCAAAACATTGATTCTTTCACGAAGCGAACGGACGGTCTACATTGTTAGTAATTCCTGAATGGAAACCAAGCAAGCAATTTTGCCACTTTCAGCCCCAGTTAGTATTTCAATGTTACTATGT
>NZ_NFHK01000092.1:0-1392 GCF_002161315.1 Faecalibacterium sp. An77 | reverse complement strand
ATGGTAGAATTCACAGTATTTCAGCCCCTTGGTTGTTTCATAGGGAACTCTCAACACACCATCTGCCATGCAGCGCTTTTTCACAACACTGACGTTTGTCCTGTGTTTTCCTGCCAGTGTCTTTAACATGCTGTACCGCACCATATAATAGTACTTGTGTAGGGCTCCCACATTTTCCGCAATCCGATAGAAGTTATACAGTCCTCGGATTTCTGCATTGAACGTGGATACAATCTCTACATCGCTGCGGTTCATCAGGTCTTTTCTTGGCATAGGACGCCACATTTCTTTGCCTGTGTCGGGATTGCGCTTTACTTGTATCGCTCCCCGTTCCATGGCTTTTTTAATCCACTTTTCTTTCGGCATATACAGAAATACTTTTCCATACCACACCCGTTTCATGTCGCCATTTTTGCACCGCTTCATGTTTTTGGAGTGGATCACTTTGAAATCATATCCCAGATATCGTACCGGCTCGCTGGAATGGGTTACTTTTGTCTTTTCCTCGGATATTTCCAGATGCAGCTTTTCTTGAAGGAAGGTTTTTACATCTTCCTTAATTCTTTCTGCGTCTTCTCTGGACCCGATCACGCCGATTACAAAATCATCAGCATATCGGTTGTACTGGATTTTCTTGTATCCTTTCTCAAACGGATCGTAGTAGTGCTGATTCATCTTTTCACTTCTGGCCTCTTTGAATTCTTTTACCAGCTCAGGAGTGGATTTCTCTGCACCCATAAGCGATTTGCGTGCTTTCTTGTATCTCCGTGACGCCCGTTCATATTCTTTGGTCGTCTTTCTTCTGGTCGGTTCACAGTCATATTTTTCTTTATATGCCTGCATATAGCCATCCAGTTCATTGAGATATATATTGGCACAGATAGGACTGATACCGCTGCCTTGCGGAACTCCAGAGTAAGTGCAGTTATACTGCCACTGCTCCATATATCCGGCTTTCAGGAATTTCCAAATCAGGCCGATAAAAGCCTCGTCCGAAATTCTTTTGCGCAGCAATTCAACCAGCACATGGTGATCAAAATGGTCAAAGCAAGCTTTGATATCTCCTTCCACAACCCAGGTGACACCTGTAAAGGTTTTCTTCACCTGACTGAGCGCAGTATGGCAGCTTCTTTTGGGCCTGAAGCCGTGAGAGTAGTTGCTGAATGTCGGCTCATAGATTGCTTCCAGAATCGTTCTGACTACTTCCTGCACCAACTTATCGTCGGTGGAAGTGATCCCCAGTGGGCGGAGTTTTCCATTTTTCTTTGGAATATACTTTCTCTTGGCAGGTTTTGGCTGGTACGTCCTGTTGCGAATGGATTCAATGATCCGGTTGATGCTCGGCAGACTCATACGATCCAGTGTCTGTCCGTCTACCCCCTGCGTCATGCC
>NZ_NFHK01000091.1:0-1725 GCF_002161315.1 Faecalibacterium sp. An77 | reverse complement strand
AAATGGGTGACCGATATCTCCTATATTCAAACCAAACAAGGTGTGCTGTACCTGTCCATGATCCGGGATCTGTACGACAACAGCATTGTAGCTTACAAGACTGCAACCCAGCAAACAGTGAACCTGGTACTGGATACTATCCGCCAGGCAGTGCGCAGAGAAAAGAAGAAGGTCGCCGCAGAGTTACAGCTCCACAGCGACCAGGGGTTTCAGTATACCTCGCAAGCGTACTTTAACCTGACTAAAGAATACGGCATTACACCATCTATGTCAAGACGGGGAAATCCGTATGATAACGCGATGGCTGAAAATTTTTTCTCCATCCTCAAAACAGAGTGCATCTACCGCCACAAACCTGCTACATTCTCCGAGGCCAACGACATGATCGACCGATACATCCAGTTTTATAACCACGAGCGAATCCAAACGAAAGCAGGAGTGGCTCCGCTAACGCTCCGCCACTCCTGCTGAATCCTAATATCCTACACTTGGGGCTTTTTTGTACTGTCCACACAATTTGGACCGGTTCAGAACACAGTTGTGTCTGACCGGGGCTTTGTTTGTGTTTTTATGCGCCGCAGCGCACAGCCTGTGATGTTTCATCACAGTTTACGGGGTTTGGGGTACGGCCCCAACAAGCATTTTGCATTTGTATATACAAATGCCCTGCTTGCTGGTACAATGTCATCGATGAAATAAAAATAGTTTCATCACAGACGGTTATATGGTTGTGCCGATTTCCGAAACATAGTAACATTGAAATACTAACTGGGGCTGAAAGTGGCAAAATTGCTTGCTTGGTTTCCATTCAGGAATTACTAACAATGTAGACCGTCCGTTCGCTTCGTGAAAGAATCAATGTTTCGATTGGTTGGGTCGGCACAACCGTTACCCGTGTCAACAACGCGCCTGTTGCTTTTGCGAAGAAGCGAAACTGTCCCTGAGAGGAGAGATGTATATGAATTTTGGTCCGGTAGCAGGAATTGATGTCAGCAAACGATTCAGTGATATGTGTATTTTGTCGCCAGACAACAAAATCTTTGCTCAGGAAAAGATTTATCACGATGAAACATCGATCAATCGGGCAAACACCCTGCTTCAAAAGGCTGAGCAGATCTTTTTCAGCAAGCCTGTTATTGTGATGGAATCCACCTCGCACTACCACTTGATTCTATTTCAGTTCTTCTCGGAGCATGGATACGAAGTAATTGTGGTGAATCCACTACAAAGCAGTTCAATGAAGGATTTCTCTATTAGAAAGAGGAAAACAGATCGTGTAGACGCCTTTAAATTGGCAATGATGTATCGAACAAAGACATTACGGCCTTCCCAGGTTCCCCAGACGGCACTGCGTGCATTACGCCAGCTCTGCAGAGAACGGGTGGAATTCTTGAATGACGTTTCGAGTTATAAAAACCGATTGACGGCTTTCTTGGATCAAGCCTTTCCAGGTTATGATAAAGTCTTCTCAGATGTAGGAGGAATCACTTCGTGTGCCGTGCTTGTGCATTTTCCAACGCCAGCTATTTTGCTTGCAGCGGAAGAAGCAGAACTGGTTGAAGTGATTGCTGCGGCAAGCAAGTCAGGGTATGGATTTGCTAAGAAGAAAGCTGAATTGCTGATCTCGGCAGCACAGCAAGCACAGACCCTGGGGATTCATTCCTGTGCCGATGAAACCCTCATTGTGTGTACCATTCAAATGCTTCGTACATTATCCGAAAGCGT
>NZ_NFHK01000090.1:0-1812 GCF_002161315.1 Faecalibacterium sp. An77 | reverse complement strand
GATCCCTTGAAGACTACAAGGTAGATAGGCACAATGTGTAAGTGGAGCGATCCATTCAGCAAGAGTGTACTAATAGATCGAGGGCTTGACCAGGTTGAAAGCACTTGTACTCTGATTGCGAACGCAGATTATTATTCAGTTCTGAAGGCACGTCCTTCCAAAAGAGAATAGAGAGATTGTTCAGATCCAAATCTGAACAGCCGGTGTCGATGACGGTGAGGTCCCACCTGTTCCCATTCCGAACACAGAAGTTAAGCTCACTTGTGCCGAAGATAGTTGGCTGGAAACGGCCTGTGAAAATAGGTAGATGCCGGCTTCTCTACAAAACCCCTGAGGATAAATCCTCGGGGGTTTTCTCTTGTTGTTTTTTTCACACGGAAGAAGCTGCGGAAAAGAAATAAAAGGACAAATTCGGGCACAAATCCCGTGGCGCTTGAACGCAACGCTACTTGAATTGCATAGAAAACTTGAAATAAATTCCGAAATACAATTTATATATTTCACGCAGGAAAGAGATTGACTTAAAATTTTTATTCTGCTATCTTGAGATCAGGCCGCCGGCGGCTCCTTATCATCAAATGAAAAGGAGCACTTAAAATGATTCATTTGCAATTACAAGGCAACCATGATCAAACGGGGCAGCAGTGGGGTTCTCTGCTGCGGGATTCCGGAGTGAAAATTCTGGATCACATCCCCTTTCCTATCACAGGGGAGCGGATAGAATATGCAGAAGTCTGCCTTCCTGTGTATCGTCAATATTATCCCGCTCTTTTGGAAGAACTGCAGGGCCTGGCCGCAGGACAGGACTGTGATGTGCAGCTTTTGCAGGCGGCGTTGTTCAGTATGTACGCCATTCCGCCGGCTTGTCACTGCTCCTGTTTTGCTGTGGCAGAAGGAGATGAAATTCTCTTTGGCAGGAACAGCGATTTTCTGCCGGTGCTGGAAGAGCACAACACCAACGTGATTGTTCATCAAACCGATGGCACCTGTTCTTTCACAGGAAATACCACATCTTTCCTTCAGATGGAGGATGGCGTCAATCAGAAGGGGCTGGCGATTGGACTGACCTCGGTGAGCCCGGCGAAAATCAAACCGGGCTTCAACGCCGGTTTGCTGGTGCGCTATCTTCTGGAGACCTGCGGGACAGTGCCGGAGGCTTTGGAAAAGCTGAAAACGCTTCCCATTGGTTCCGCCCAGACGCTGACTCTGGCCGATACGAAAGGGGATTTGGCTGTGGTGGAGTGCAATGCGGAACGGGTCGAAATTGCGGGACCTGCCGATCTGGAAAGCCCCTTTGTCTGCGCCACCAATGTTTTCCATCTGCCGTCGATGCGCAGCTATAACCGCACAACCGAGGACGACTGGTTTGAAGAACGGCGCTATCGGACGATGACGGAGGCGCTGAAAAGAAAGGACCTTAGAAAAGACCTTTCCTTTGCACAGGATTTGCTCTCGGGCCGGTACGGCTTTCTGTGCCAGTACGACCGCAGCACAGGAAAAGACACCGTGTGGTCGGTGGTGTATGATTTGAAGCGCCATACAATCTATCGCAGCGAATCCAACCCGTGCCGGAGCGGTTATCAGGGGGATGTGCGGTTCGCTTTTTAAAGAAACGCGCAATAGGAGATAAAACAATAAAACAAGAGAGCCCCCTGCACGGCAAAACGTGAACTGCTCCAGTAAAAGTAGACAATGAAAAAAGAAGGCCTCCTGTGGTAGAATAAAACTACTACAGGAGGTCTTTGCTATGCCCAGAAAATACAGCCACATTCAGGAACACGAGAAGGAAATAATAGAGCTTCGCAGCCAGGG
>NZ_NFHK01000009.1:0-85117 GCF_002161315.1 Faecalibacterium sp. An77 | reverse complement strand
TCTCGTGTTCCTGAATGTGCCTGTATTTTCTTGGCATAGCAAAGACCTCCTATGGTAGTTTTATTCTACCACAGGAGGCCTTCTTTTTTCACTGTCTACTTTTACTGGGGCGGTTCACCTTTTCAGGCCAGACAGCTCTTTTTTTAGAATCAAATGCGTATCAAAATTGCAGCGCCAAAATAGCTCCATAATAGAGATTTTCTCACAAATTCAGACGATTTTGCGTTTGAAAACGAATTTGTGCAATTACTCCATCTCAATGGTGGCGGGGGGTTTGCCGGTGCAGTCGTAGAGGACGCGGTTTACATGCTTGACCTCATTGACAATACGGCTGGTGACGGTGCCCAGCACATCCCAGGGCACATTGTAGCTCTCAGCGGTCATGAAGTCCGTGGTGGTCACTGCGCGCAGCGCCACGGCGTAGTCGTAGGTGCGCTCATCGCCCATGACGCCCACGCTGTGCATGTTGGTCAGGGCAGCGTAGTACTGGCTGATCTCCTTGTCGAGGCCGGCCTTGGCAATTTCCTCGCGCCAGATAGCGTCAGCATCCTGCACGATGGCAACCTTCTCGGGGGTCACCTCGCCAATGATGCGGATAGCCAGACCAGGGCCCGGGAAGGGCTGACGGTTGACCAGATACTCCGGCAGGCCCAGCTCGCGGCCAACCTGGCGGACTTCGTCCTTGAACAGGTTGCGCAGGGGCTCCACCAGGTCCTTGAAGTCAACGTGATCCGGCAGGCCGCCCACGTTGTGATGGCTCTTGATGACGGTGGACTCGCCGCCCAGGCCGCTCTCCACCACGTCGGGGTAAATGGTGCCCTGTGCCAGGAAATCCACCTGGCCAATCTTCTTGGCCTCTTCCTCAAAGACGCGGATAAACTCCTCACCGATGATCTTGCGCTTGCGCTCGGGCTCGGTGACGCCGGCCAGCTTGCTGAAGTAGCGGGCGCGGGCATCCACGCAGACAAAGTTGATGTCAAAGTTGGGGTTGCCCGGACCAAATACCGAACAGACCTCTTCCTTCTCGTTCTTGCGCAGCAGGCCGTGGTCCACAAAGACACAGGTCAGCTGCTTGCCGACGGCCTTGGCCAGCATAGCGGCCAGCACCGACGAATCCACGCCGCCCGACAGAGCGCACAGGACCCGGCCGCTGCCAATCTTTTCGCGCAGGGCCTGGACATTACTCTCCACAAAGGAGTCCATCTTCCAGTCGCCAGAGCAGCCGCAGACATTGTAAACAAAGTTGTGCAGCATCTTCTTGCCTTCGGCGGTGTGGAGCACCTCGGGATGGAACTGGACTGCGTACAGGCCCTTCTCGGCGTTCTCCATGGCTGCCACAGGGCAGTTGGCCGTGTGAGCCGTAATCTTGAAGTCGGTGGCGGCCTTCTCGATGTAGTCGTTATGGCTCATCCAGCAGATGGTCGAGGGCTGCACACCCTCAAACAGCTTGCTGGTGGTGTCCACAAAGACCTCGGTCTTGCCGTACTCCCGCTCGGGAGCGCGGGACACCTTGCCGCCCAGCAGATGGGTCATCAGCTGGCTGCCGTAGCAGATGCCCAGAATGGGCACGCCCCAGGTAAAGATCTCGGGATCGCAACTGGGCGAATCCTCCAGATAGACGCTGTTGGGACCACCGGTAAAGATGATGCCCTTGGGATTCTTGGCGCGGATCACCGACAGGTCGGTCTTATAGGAATAGATCTCACAGTAAACATTGTTCTCACGCACCCGGCGTGCGATCAGCTGATTATACTGGCCACCAAAGTCCAGTACGATCACCGTTTCATGCTGCATGCTGTATCCTCCTGCATGATATTCCAAACATGTTGTCTTGCCACTACCACAGTCGCAGTGCTTCTGTGGCATAGAACAGGCGCTGTGCGCCCATTAGAAAACAATATTCTCTGGCTATTATACCATAGTTTCAGAAGAAAAGCGACTGTTTTCTTTGATTTCAGACAGCCGATCCCAGCTTTGCGATTTGTTCTGCGGTTTCCTCTTCGGTCCACCGGGAAGTATCCAGTTTGACGGTCGCCAGTCCTTCATAAAGCGGCAGCCGCGCCAGGCTTCGCTGAATGACATCCGCCTGTCTTCTGCCCGCCGCAATGTCTTTTTCCAGCCGCTGGGTCAGCACCTGGGGCGAGGCAGTGAGAGACACACAAATCACCTGCCATCCCCTGGTGTCCAGCCGGGAGAGGATGGTATCCAAAATCTCCTGCTGATGCATCACCCAGCAGAACACCACATTCTCAAACGCAGTACAGCCCAGAAACCGTCCCAGCATGCCGCAGATATTATCCAGGACCAGAGCCTTTGTCTCTTCATTCACCACAAAGGGGTCCATATCCCAGCACCAGTCCCCGTCCAGAAAAACACAGCGGTCCAGCTTCTTTTTCAGGATCTGACAGACAGTGGTTTTGCCGACGCCCATGGGGCCGCCGATCAGATACAGTTTCTTCATGGACTCCCCTCCTGTTTTCCAATACAAAAAAGCCCCTTCCCGCTTTGAAAGCGAAAAGGGGCTGGATTCTAAGGCTTTACTTCCTCAGAAGGGTTGGGCAAAATTACTCAATGATCTTGCCAACAACGCCGGAACCAACGGTACGGCCACCCTCACGGATAGCGAAACGCAGGCCCTCTTCCATAGCGACAGCAGTCAGCAGCTCAACGCTCATGGTGACGTTATCGCCAGGCATGCACATCTCGGTGCCCTCGGGCAGGTTGATGATGCCGGTCACGTCAGTGGTACGGAAGTAGAACTGAGGACGATAGTTGGAGAAGAAGGGAGTGTGACGGCCGCCTTCTTCCTTGGTCAGGACGTAGACCTGAGCCTCGAACTTGGTGTGGGGATGGACAGAGCCGGGCTTAGCCAGAACCTGGCCACGCTCGATCTGGGTACGATCAACACCACGCAGCAGAGCGCCGATGTTATCGCCAGCCTGGGCGAAGTCCAGAGACTTACGGAACATCTCCAGACCGGTGATGGTGGTGGTCAGACGCTCGGGACGGATGCCAACGATCTCCATCTGATCGCCAACCTTAGCAGTGCCGCGCTCGACACGGCCGGTAGCGACGGTGCCGCGGCCGGAAATGGTCATGACGTCCTCAACGGGCATCAGGAAGTCCTTGTCAGCCAGACGGTCGGGAGTGGGGATGTACTCGTCGACCGCGTTCATCAGCTCGTTGATGCAGGCGTACTCGGGGGCGTTGGGGTCGGTAGAGGTGGACTCCAGAGCCTTCAGAGCAGAACCACGGATGATGGGGGTGTCGTCGCCGGGGAAGTCGTACTCGCTCAGCAGCTCACGGATCTCCATCTCGACCAGATCCAGCAGCTCCTCGTCGTCGACCATATCGCACTTGTTCATGAACACGACGATATAGGGCACGCCGACCTGACGAGCCAGCAGGATGTGCTCACGGGTCTGGGGCATGGGACCATCGGTAGCAGCAACGACCAGGATAGCGCCGTCCATCTGAGCAGCACCAGTGATCATGTTCTTAACGTAGTCAGCATGGCCCGGGCAGTCAACGTGAGCGTAGTGACGTTTCTCGGTCTGGTACTCAACGTGAGCGGAGTTGATCGTGATACCACGAGCGCGCTCCTCGGGAGCCTTATCGATGTTGGCGTAGTCCATGAAGTCTGCGTCACCCTTCAGGGCCAGAACCTTGGTGATGGCGGCAGTCAGAGTGGTCTTGCCATGGTCAACGTGGCCGATGGTGCCGATGTTAACATGCGGCTTAGAACGGTCAAATTTTGCCTTTTCAGCCATTGGAATATCCTCCCTTTAAATCGGTTTCGTTTGGTTATAACAGCCTCGCGCCTGCATAATTGCATTGCAAAGCTATTCTACTAGATTATCCCTACAAAATCAAGAGATTTTCCAGATTTTTTACCGCAGAAGCCAAAACTTCAGCAGTTTATGCAGCCCTTACGCCTTGGTACGGCCTGCAATAATGGTGTCGGCAATGTTCTTGGGCACCGGCTCGTAGTGAGACGGCTCCATGACGTACTGGCCACGGCCCTGGGTCTTGGAACGCAGGTCGGTGGCGTAGCCGAACATCTGAGCCAGAGGAACCATAGCGTTGACACGCTGGGTGCCGGCCATAGCCTCCATGCCCTGGATCTGACCACGGCGTGCATTCAGGTCGCCGATGACATCGCCCAGATACTCGTCGGGAACGATGACTGCAACCTTCATGATGGGCTCAGTGATGATGGGATCGGCCTTGCGCATAGCTTCCTTGAAAGCCATGGAACCGGCGATGGAGAAGGCCATTTCAGAGGAGTCAACCTCGTGATAAGAACCATCCCACAGGGTGACCTTGACGTCAACAACCGGGTAGCCGGCCAGAACACCCGCCTTCATAGCACCCTGGATACCGTTGTCGACAGCCGGGATGTATTCCTTCGGGATAGCGCCGCCCACGATGGCGTTGACAAATTCGTAACCCTTGCCGGGCTCGTTGGGCTCGATCTTGATCTTGACGTGACCGTACTGGCCCTTACCACCAGACTGACGGGCGTACTTGGTCTCCTGGTTGGCAGCCTTCCGGATGGTCTCACGGTAAGCAACCTGGGGAGCGCCAACGTTGGCCTCAACCTTGAACTCGCGCAGCAGACGGTCGACGATAATCTCAAGGTGCAGCTCGCCCATGCCGGCGATGATGGTCTGACCGGTCTCCTCGTCGGTGTAGGTCTTGAAGGTGGGGTCTTCCTCAGCCAGCTTGGCCAGGGCGATGCCCATCTTCTCGTTGCCGGCCTTGGTCTTGGGCTCGATGGCCACGCGGATGACCGGCTCGGGGAACTTCATCGACTCGAGAATGATGGGGTGGTTCTCGTCGCACAGGGTGTCACCGGTGGTGGTGTTCTTCAGACCAACAACGGCCGCGATATCACCTGCGTAGCAGCAGTCGATATCCTTGCGGTGGTTGGAGTGCATCTGCAGAATACGGCCCATGCGCTCACGGCTGTCCTTCACCGAGTTGTAGACGGTGGTGCCAGCCTCGACCTTACCCGAGTAAACGCGGAAGTATGCCAGCTTGCCGACGAAGGGGTCGGTAGCGATCTTGAAGGCCAGAGCTGCGAAGGGAGCGTCGTCGGAAGAGGGACGAGTCTCGGGCTCCTCAGTCTCGGGGTTTACGCCCTTGATGTCCTCGATATCGGTGGGGGCGGGCATATAGTCCACGATAGCATCCAGCAGCTTCTGGACGCCCTTGTTCTTGTAGGAAGAACCGCAGACAACGGGGACCAGGGTGTTGGCGATGGTCTCCTTGCGGATAGCGGCCTTCAGCTCCTCGCGGGTGATCTCCTCGCCCTCGAGGTACTTCTCCATCAGAGCCTCGTCGTTCTCGGCAACAGCCTCAACCAGGATGTTGTGGTACTCCTCGGCCTGATCCTTCATGTCGTCGGGGATCTCCTCGACGCGCATGTCGTTGCCCATATCGTCGTAGTAAACCTCAGCGGTCATATCGACCAGGTCGATGATGCCCTTGAAGGTGTCCTCGGAGCCGATGGGCAGCTGGATCGCCACGCCGTTGGCGTGCAGGCGATCGTGCAGCATCTTGATGCAGTTGAAGAAGTCGGCGCCCATGGTGTCCATCTTGTTGACGTAAACCATGCGGGGGACCTTGTACTCGTCAGCCTGACGCCAAACGGTCTCAGACTGGGGCTCAACACCGCCCTTGGCGGCCAGAACGGTCACCGAACCGTCCAGAACACGCAGAGAACGCTGCACCTCAACGGTGAAGTCCACGTGGCCCGGGGTGTCGATGATGTTGATGCGGTGACGATTCTTCTTAGCTGCAACGGGGTCCTTCTGCAGGTCGCTGTGGCTCCAGTAGCAGGTGGTTGCAGCAGAAGTGATGGTGATGCCGCGCTCCTGCTCCTGGACCATCCAGTCCATCGTAGCAGCACCCTCGTGCACCTCACCGATCTTGTGAGTAATACCGGTGTAGTACAGGATGCGCTCGGTGGTGGTGGTCTTACCGGCATCGATGTGAGCCATGATGCCGATGTTACGAGTCATCTGAAGAGAAACTTCTCTGGGTGTAGCCATGAATGTACCTCCTGCAGATTAATAACGGAAATGAGCAAAAGCCTTGTTGGCCTCAGCCATCTTATGGGTATCCTCACGCTTCTTCACGGCGGCGCCGGTGTTGTTGGCGGCGTCCATGATCTCAGCAGCCAGACGCTGGCTCATGGTCTTCTCACCACGGCTGCGGCTGTAGGCGGTCAGCCAGCGCAGACCCAGGGTCTCGCGGCGGGCGGGGCTGACTTCCAGGGGAACCTGGTAGTTGGCGCCACCAACGCGGCGGGTCTTGCACTCGAGGCTGGGCATGATGTTCTCCATGGCCTTCTCAAAGACCTCCAGGGGATCGTTGCCTGTTTTCTCCTGGATCATGGTGAAAGCATCATAAACGATCTTCTGAGCAACGCCCTTCTTGCCGTCCAGCATAACGCTGTTGACAAGGCGAGTAACCATCTTGGAATTGTAAATAGGATCAGCTAAGACATCGCGCTTAGCAATGTTACCTCTTCTAGGCATCTTTCTTCCCTCCTTCACAGAATGATATCATCGGTACTCGAAAGTATAAAACTCCCGTTGTGTCACAAAGAGCTGACCTTACATAAACCGTTGCCATCTACCGTGTTATCGCGCAGACTTGTTATTTATATATGGAAAGCCTTTTATGGCGGTTTAAGGTTTTATTACTTCTTAGCAGCACCGGCCTTGGGACGCTTTGCGCCGTACTTGGAGCGGGCCTGGTTGCGGCCTGCAACACCCTGGGCATCCAGAGTGCCGCGGATGATGTGGTAACGCACACCGGGCAGGTCCTTGACACGGCCGCCGCGAATCAGAACGACCGAGTGCTCCTGCAGGTTGTGGCCGATGCCGGGAATGTAAGAGGTGACCTCGATACCATTCGTCAGGCGGACACGAGCAACCTTACGCAGTGCAGAGTTGGGCTTCTTGGGGGTCATGGTACGGACGGCAGTGCAGACACCGCGCTTCTGGGGGCTGTTCAGATCAGAATACTGTTTCTTCTGAGAATTGTAGCTCTTCAGCAGAGCGGGAGCAGTGCTCTTGGTAGCCAGGACATCACGGCCTTTGCGTACAAGCTGGTTAAAAGTAGGCATTGTGTTTCTCCTTTCCTATAGTTTTCTTCGCCGGAGGTTTGTCCGGCACAATATGCCGCACTTCACCCTTAAGGTGGAGCGCAACATGTTTATTGTACACAGAATCCTCTGCGATGTCAACAGTTTTTCCAGAAAATTTTTGTTTTATACCACAAATAAAATTTTTTTCTGACATGAGCTGTCGGCAACCAAAAAGCCCCACCTGCAGGCGGGCCGCAGATGGGGCTTTGATTACAGAAAAAGGTTACTGGTTGGCAGCCTCTGCCTCAGCGGAAAGCTCCTGATCCAGCTCCTGCTCGCGGCGGACCAGATCCTCACGGACCTCCGGCAGGCCGGTGCCTGCAGGGATCAGCTTACCGATGATGACGTTCTCCTTCAGGCCGGAGAGCTTATCCTCCTTGCCCTTGATGGCAGCCTCGGTCAGCACGCGGGTGGTCTCCTGGAAGGAAGCAGCCGACAGGAAGGACTCGGTGGCCAGGGCAGCCTTGGTGATGCCCAGCAGCACCTGCTGGTACTCCACCAGCTTGAGGTTGGTCTCCCCTGCTGCGATGCGGGCGGACAGCTCCTCGTTGATGTTCTCCACATCCAGGCGGTTGGCCAGAGCGCCGCCGATCAGGTCGGAAGAACCGGCGTCGGTCACGCGGACCTTGCGGCACATCTGACGGATGATGACCTCAATGTGCTTGTCGTTGATTTCAACGCCCTGCAGACGGTAAACCTTCTGGACCTCGCTGATGAGGTAGTTCTGGACGTCGGACAGGCCCTTGACAGCCAGGATGTCCTGGGGATACAGGACGCCCTCGCGGGTGATGATGTCGCCCTTCTCCACGCGGTCGCCCGGCATAACCCGTGCGTGCTGGGTGAAGGGAATCGAATAGCTCTTGACCACCTCGGCGCCGGTCTCGTCCTTGCCGGTGACCTTGATGACCACGTTCTTCTTGGAGTCATCCTGCGAGACAACGCCCGAGATTTCGCTCATGATGGCCATGCTCTTGGGACGGCGGCTCTCGAACAGCTCCTCGACGCGGGGCAGACCCTGGGTAATATCTTCCGCAGAGGCGATACCGCCGGTGTGGAAGGTACGCATGGTCAGCTGGGTGCCCGGCTCACCGATGGACTGTGCTGCGATGATACCGACCGACTCGCCCAGCTGGACCGGCTCGCCGGTGGCCATGTTGGAGCCGTAGCAGCGGGCGCAGACGCCAGTCTTGGCGCGGCAGGTCAGCAGGCTGCGGATCTTCAGGTGGGTGATGCCGGCAGCCTCGATCTTCTCGGCGTCGTACAGGTCCATCATCTTGCCCTCGGGCACGATGACGTCGCCGGTGGTGGGGTTGACCACGTCGCCCACGGCGTAACGGCCGATCAGGCGCTCGCGGAAGGACTCGATCTTCTCCTTGCCCTCGTGGATCTCGGAGACTTCCAGACCGTCGGAGGTGCCGCAGTCCAGCTCACGGATGATGACATCCTGCGAGACGTCGACCATGCGGCGGGTCAGGTAACCCGAGTCAGCGGTACGCAGAGCGGTATCGGCCAGACCCTTACGGGCGCCACGAGCGGAAACGAAGTATTCCAGAATGTTCAGACCTTCGCGGTAGTTGGCGCGAATGGGCATCTCGATGGTCTGACCGGCGGTGTTGGCCAGCAGGCCGCGCATGCCGGCCAGCTGCTTGATCTGGTTCATAGAACCACGGGCGCCCGAGTCAGCCATCATATAGATCTCGTTGTCCTTGGGCAGGTTGTCGGCCAGGGCCTTGGAGACCTTGTCGGTGGTGGCCTGCCAGATATCGATGGTCTTCTTGTAGCGCTCTTCCTCGGAGATCAGACCGCGGTTGAACAGCTTGCTGACCTGGGAGACCTTGACGTCGGCCTCCTCCAGCAGCTCGGCCTTCTGGGGCGGAATCACGGCATCGCAGACGGCGACCGAGATGGCCGACAGAGTCGAGTACTTGTAGCCCTGGGCCTTGATGGCGTCCAGCATCTTGGCACAAGCGCGGCTGCCGTTGCGGGTCAGGCAGCGGGAAATGATGTCGGGCAGGGTCTTCTTGGTGACCCGGAAGCTGATCTCGTAGTCCAGCCAGTGGGCGGGATCGGTACGATCCACGTAGCCCAGGTTCTGGGGAACGGGCGTGTTGAAGATGATGCTGCCGACGGTGGTGTCCACCAGGCCGCTGCGCTCCACGCCGTCCAGCACCATGGTGCGGCGGACCTTGATGGGAGCGTGCAGGGTGACGATGTGCTCGGCGTAGGCCATCAGGGCCTCGTTCTCATCGCGGAACACCTTCCCTGCCCCTTCCTCGTCCTCGCGGACGGTGGTCAGGTAGTAGCTGCCCAGAATCATATCCTGGGTGGGCACGGTAACAGGTGCGCCGTCCGAGGGCTTCAGCAGGTTGCCGGAAGCCAGCATCAGCATCTTGGCCTCACGGCAGGCGTCCTCGCCCAGGGGCAGATGGACAGCCATCTGGTCGCCGTCGAAGTCGGCGTTGAATGCGGTACAGGACAGGGGGTGCAGCTTGATGGCACGGCCCTCCACCAGCACCGGGTTGAAGGCCTGGATGCCCAGACGGTGCAGGGTAGGTGCGCGGTTCAGCAGAACCGGGTGGCCCTTGATGACGGTCTCCAGGCTGTCCCAAACCTCGGGACGGGCCCGCTCCACCATCTTGCGGGCGGACTTGATGTTGTTGGCTACGCCCTTCTCCACCAGGTCCTTCATGACAAAGGGCTTGAACAGCTCCAGAGCCATTTCCTTGGGCAGACCGCACTGGTCCATCCGCAGCTCGGGGCCGACGACGATAACCGAACGGCCGGAGTAGTCAACACGCTTGCCCAGCAGGTTCTGACGGAAACGGCCCTGCTTGCCCTTCAGCATGTCGGACAGGCTCTTGAGGGCGCGGTTGTTGGGGCCGGTGACGGGACGGCCGCGGCGGCCGTTGTCGATCAGGCTGTCCACAGCCTCCTGCAGCATCCGCTTCTCGTTGCGGACGATGATGTCGGGAGCGCCCAGCTCCAGCAGGCGGCGCAGACGGTTGTTGCGGTTGATGACGCGGCGGTACAGATCGTTCAGGTCGGTGGTGGCGAAGCGGCCGCCGTCCAGCTGAACCATGGGGCGCAGGTCAGGCGGCAGAACCGGCAGAACGGTGAGGATCATCCACTCAGGACGGTTGCCCGAAATGCGGAATGCCTCCACCACTTCCAGACGCTTCAGAATGCGAATCCGCTTCTGGCCGCTGGCCTTCTCCACCTCGGCGGTCAGCTCGGCGGACAGCTGGTCCAGATCGATCTCGGCCAGCAGGGCCTGGATGGCCTCAGCGCCCATCTGTGCGTTGAACTCGTCGCCGTAGCGCTCCTGCATCTCCCGGTACTCCTTCTCGGTCAGGAGCTGCTTCTTCTCCAGCGGGGTCAGGCCGGGATCCACAACGATATAGCTGGCAAAGTACAGAACCTTCTCCAGCAGGCGGGGGCTGATGTCCAGCATCAGGCCGATGCGGCTGGGGATGCCCTTGAAGTACCAGATGTGGCTGACAGGGGCGGCCAGCTCGATGTGGCCCATCCGCTCACGGCGGACCTTGGCCTTGGTGACCTCGACGCCGCAGCGCTCGCAGATCTTGCCCTTATAACGGATACGCTTATATTTGCCGCAGTGGCACTCCCAGTCCTTGGTGGGTCCAAAGATGCGCTCGCAGAACAGGCCGTCCCGCTCGGGCTTCAGGGTGCGGTAGTTGATGGTCTCGGGCTTCTTCACCTCGCCGTAGCTCCATTTACGGATCTGGTCGGGAGAGGCAAGACCGATCTTGATCGAATCGAAAACGGTGTTTTCCATGAATCGAACCCTTCCTTAATCTCTATAACAAGTTCCGATGCGAAACCGGCTGTTTTTATTCGTCGAAGTCAACTTCGTCCGCCGGCTGGCCTGCGTCGGCTGCGGGGCTGTCCTCCAGGGAAGCGGCATCGTCAAAGCCTGCGTCGGCATCCTTGATGGTGTAGTCGTTGAGCAGCTCGCTCTCCTGCACTACGTTCTCCACGCCGGCGACCTCACGCATATCGAAGCCAGTCTCCTCCTCGTCGAAGTTCTGGCGCATATCGATCTCGTTGCCGTCCTTGTCCTGGACGATGACGTCCAGACCCAGAGACTGCAGTTCCTTGAGCATGACGCGGAAGGATTCGGGGATGCCGGGCTGAGGCACCGGCTCGCCCTTGACGATGGCCTCGTAGGTCTTGACACGGCCCTCCACGTCGTCCGACTTGACGGTCAGGATCTCCTGCAGGGTGTAGGCTGCACCGTAAGCCTCCAGGGCCCAGACTTCCATCTCGCCGAAACGCTGGCCGCCGAACTGGGCCTTGCCGCCCAGAGGCTGCTGGGTAACCAGAGAGTAGGGACCGGTGGAACGGGCGTGGATCTTATCGTCGACCAGGTGATGCAGCTTGAGGTAGTACATATAACCCACGGTGACGCGGTTATCGAACTTCTCGCCGGTGCGGCCGTCGTACACGGTGGTCTTGCCGTCGCGGTCCAGCTCGATCTTGGAGAAGTCGATGATGTGGCCCTGCTCGCCCATGATCTTGGGCAGCTTGGTGGGATACTCGGGGGCATTCTCGCCGTGCCACTTCTCGCGGGCGGTGTCGAAGGTGTCGCCGATGTCGTTCTCACGGGCGGAGTCGAAGACGGGGGTCATGACCTTGATGCCGCAGGCCTTGGCTGCATAGCCCAGGTTGACTTCCAGGACCTGACCGATGTTCATACGGGAAGGAACGCCCAGGGGGTTCAGCACGATGTCCAGCGGGGTGCCGTCGGGCAGGTAGGGCATATCTTCCTGAGGCAGAATGCGGGAGACAACACCCTTGTTGCCGTGACGGCCTGCCATCTTGTCGCCGACGCTGATCTTGCGCTTCTGGGCGATATAGCAGCGGACCACTTCACGGACGCCGGGCTGCAGCTCGTCGCTGTTCTCGGGGGTAAAGACCTTGACATCCACGATGATGCCGTACTCGCCGTGGGGCACGCGCAGAGAGGTGTCGCGGACTTCGCGGGCCTTCTCACCGAAGATGGCGCGCAGCAGGCGCTCCTCGGCGGTCAGCTCGGTCTCGCCCTTGGGGGTGACCTTACCGACCAGGATGTCGCCGCTCTTGACCTCGGCGCCGATGCGGATGATGCCGCGCTCGTCCAGATCCTTCAGGGCGTCCTCCGAGACGTTGGGGATGTCGCGGGTGATTTCCTCGGGTCCCAGCTTGGTGTCGCGGGACTCGGTCTCATATTCCTCGATGTGGATCGAGGTGTACACGTCCTCACGGACGATCTTCTCGTTCAGCAAAACGGCGTCCTCGTAGTTGTAGCCCTCCCAGGTCATGAAGCCGATCAGAGCGTTCTTGCCCAGAGAGATTTCGCCGTTGCGCATAGCGGGGCCGTCGGCCAGGACCTGGCCCTTCTTGACGGTCTCGCCCACGGCCACGATGGGACGCTGGTTGATGCAGGTGCCTGCGTTGGAGCGGGCGAACTTGATGAGGCTGTAATCATCCACACCGCCCTGATCGTTGCGGACCACCACGTGGTCGGCATCCACACGCTCGACCACGCCGTCTCTGTTGGCCAGGACTGCGACGCCCGAGTCGGTGGCGGCCTTGTACTCCATACCGGTGGCCACCAGCGGCTGCTGGGTGACCATCAGAGGCACGGCCTGACGCTGCATGTTGGAGCCCATCAGAGCACGGTTACAGTCATCGTTCTCCAGGAAGGGAATCATGGCGGTAGCCACAGAAACCATCATCCGGGGAGAAACGTCCACGAAGTCCACCTTTTCGGCATCGATTTCCAGAATCTCATCCCGGCGGCGGGCCGAAACGCGCTGACGCTTGAAGTGACGGCCCTCGTCCAGAGGCTCGTTGGCCTGAGCGACCACGTACTCGTCCTCGACGTCGGCGGTCATATAGACCACATCGTCGGTGACCACCTGGTCGATGACGCGGCCCTTCTCGTCGTAGGTCTTTTCGACGCGGCGGTAGGGAGCCTCGATGAAGCCGTACTCATTGATCTTGGCATAAGATGCCAGGTAGGAAATCAGACCGATGTTGGGACCTTCGGGGGTCTCAATGGGGCACATGCGGCCGTAGTGGCTGTAGTGAACGTCGCGGACTTCGAAGCCTGCGCGGTCACGGCTCAGACCGCCGGGGCCCAGGGCCGACAGACGGCGCTTGTGGGTCAGCTCAGCCAGGGGGTTGTTCTGATCCATGAACTGGGACAGAGGCGAAGAACCGAAGAACTCCTTGATGGCGGCCACCACAGGACGGATATTAATCAGGGCCTGGGGGGTCAGAGTGCTCTGATCCTGGCTCTGCAGGGTCATGCGCTCACGGATGACGCGCTCCATGCGGGAGAAGCCGATCCGGAACTGGTTCTGGAGCAGCTCGCCCACGCTGCGGATACGGCGGTTGCCCAGGTGGTCGATATCGTCGGTGGTGCCGATGCCGTGGGCCAGGCCATTCAGGTAGTTGATGGAGGCCAGGATATCGGTGACGGTCAGGGTGCGGCCGATCAGCAGGTCATGGTTGCGGCGGAGCAGTTCCTTCTGCTCCTCGGCATCGCTGGTGGTGTCCAGGATCTTGCGCAGCTCTTCAAAGGAGCAGCGCTCGTTGATGCCGCACTCCTTCACGTCGAAGGAGAAGAAGCCCTGTGCGTCCACGCAGCCGTTGGTGATGACCTTCACCGGCTTGTCGTCGATCATCAGGGTGACCAGGTTGACGCCGGCGGCGTCGGCCTGCTCGGCCTTGGCGCGGGTGATCTTCTCCCCTGCCTCGATCAGCAGCTCACCGGTCAGAGGGTCCACCACGTTCTCAGCGGCGACCTGGCCGATGATGCGGCGGGCCAGAGCCAGCTTCTTGTTCATCTTATAACGGCCGAACCGGGACAGATCGTACCGGCGGGGGTCAAAGAAGAGCATGTTGATCTGGCTGGTGGCGGACTCCACCGTGGGAGGCTCGCCGGGGCGCAGCTTGCGGTAAACTTCCAGCAGGCCTTCCTCGGTGTTCTTGGTGGTATCCTTCTCCAGGGTGGCCAGGATGCGCTCATCCTCGCCGAAGTAGTTCAGGATGTCCTCATTGCTGGACAGGCCCAGTGCACGGCACAGGACGGTGACGGGCAGCTTGCGGTTCTTATCGATGCGGACGTAGAAGACGTCGGAGGCGTCGGTCTCATACTCCAGCCATGCGCCGCGGTTGGGGTTCATGGTGGCGCTGAACAGGTCGTTGCCCACCTTGTCCTTGGCGGCGCCATAGAACACGCCCGGGGAACGAACCAGCTGGCTGACGATGACGCGCTCGGCGCCGTTGATGACGAAGGTGCCCGCATCGGTCATCAGGGGGAAGTCTCCCATGAAGATCTCCTGATCCTTGACCTCGCCGGTCTCCTTGTTCAGCAGGCGGGCCGTGACGCGCAGGGGTGCTGCGTAGGTGACGTCGCGGCTCTTGCACTCCTTGATGCTGTACTTGGGCTCTTTGTCGAGGCGGTAATCCACGAAGCTCAGCGCGAGGTTGCCGGTGTAATCCTCAATGACGCCGATATCATGAAATACCTCCCGCAGACCTTCGTCCAGGAACCACTGATAGGAATTCTTCTGGACCTCGATCAGGTTGGGCATCTCAATGACTTCGTCGATGTGGGAGAAGCTCATCCGCTCGGTTTTGCCGAGTTTTACGGGCTTGACTTTCATCATAAAATCGACCACTCCTTACTTTTATACTCCACGGACGTGATAACAAGGCGGTGCGAAACCGCCCGATTTCTGGCAGACTCACAGAAACAGCCCCTGCGCAGGCCGAACGGGTTCGTCGTTTTTCACAAACTTTTCGTTTCAAGCGAGCTGCGAAACCCCATTTTTCGCGCAGTATTCCATTTTGTGATACTACTGCAGTATAGCGCAAAAAAGCCCTGTTGTCAAGCCATTTTACAGCTTTCAGTCAAAAATTTTTTCTGCGCGCAAATCGCTTCGCACACACGGAGGCGTGTTACAAATGTTGCTTTTAGGGCTTGCATTTTCGGTTTTTCACGTTCCATCCAAAAAAGGCTTTGGTGATTTTGTCTATCTTGTCTCTTGCAATTTGCGCCCCGCGTGCTAGGGCCCAAACAAAAATCCCCTGCCCTTCCCAAAAGGAAAAGCAGGGGCCGTTTTATTCTTCCAGATAATCCCGCAGGCGCTTGGCGCGGCTGGGATGGCGCAGTTTGCGGAGGGCTTTGGCCTCGATCTGCCGCACCCGCTCCCGGGTGACGTTGAATTCCTGGCCCAGTTCTTCCAGGGTGTGGGGCTGGCCGTCTTCCAGGCCAAACCGGAGCGAGAGCACCCGCTGTTCCCGGGGGGTCAGGCTGGCCAGCACCGACACCAGTTCCCGGTGAAGCATCTGGCGGCCCGCCTCATCGGCGGGGATGCCCGCGGTGTCGTCCTGGACAAAGTCCTCGATGTGGGCGTCTTCCTCCTCCCCCACCGGCGCCTCCAGGCTCACCGGTTCCTGAGACAGCTGCAGCAGCTGGCTGACCCGGTCCGGCTCCAGGGAGAGGCGGACCGCGATCTCGGCGGGGGTGGGTTCCCGGCCATTCTGATGCAGCAGCTCGGAGGAAGTCTTTTTCACCCGGTTGATGCTCTCCACCAGATGGACCGGAATCCGGATGGTGCGGCCCTGGTCGGCAATGGCCCGGGTGATGGCCTGGCGAATCCACCAGGTGGCATAGGTGGAGAACTTGAAGCCCCGTTCCGGCTCAAACTTCTCGGCCGCCTTCATCAGGCCCAGGTTTCCCTCCTGGATCAGGTCCAGAAAGGGCAGACCACGGCCGGCGTACCGCTTGGCCACCGACACCACCAGACGCAGGTTGGCCTCGCAGAGGCGGCGGCGGGCCTGGGCATCCCCCGCCCGGGCGGCGGCGGCCAGGGCGGCCTCCTCCTCTGCCCCCAGCAACGGAACGGCGCCGATCTCCTTTAAATAGGCTTTGACCGGGTCGTCCAGGGTCACCCCCGAGGGAGACAGCTCTTTCTCCAAACTGCCGATCTGCTCCTCGTCCAGCGCGGGCAGGTCGGGTTCTTCCTCGTCCTCGGGCGCCAGATTCACCCCTTTGGCCTTGAGGGCCTCATACAGCGCATCCAGACCCGACAGGTCAAAGTCCTCCGCCTCCATGGCGCGGCTCAGCTGCTCGGGCGTCAGCGGGCGGCGGCGGGCCTTGCGGGCCAGAGAATCTGCAAGCATTTCTGGGGACATAAACGGGCGTCTCTCCTTTCGGTGAACCAAAGTCCAGGGCGGCAGGATTATTCTTCCTCCGGCTGGCCGCCCCCTTTGCGCCGGCTTATCTGCGCCAGGTAGTCTTTCAGCTCCTGGGCGCTCTTATCGGCCGCCCGGGCGGAGAGAGGCTCCCCCCGCGCGATCCGTTCCAGATACATTTCAATATCCTGCGGCGTGCAGCTCACATCACTGTATTCTGCCGCGGCGCCGCTCAGTTCATTCATGGCCTTTTCGCTGATCACCGTTGCCACTGCGCCCAGACTCACCTCGTGCCCCTCCTGATAACACCGGAGAATGGCCTCATACCCCTCCCGCAGCTCGGGATTCAGGATGGTCTCGGGCCGCAGGGCCGGGGCGATCTTCTTCAGGTAGTCGGGCTGACGCAGGGCGGCCGCCACCAGCCGCCGCTGGGAGGACGCCACCCCGATGGCACCGGGACCGCTCTTGTCATAGGGGACTTTGATGGTGTCCATCTCCCCCGAGTGCAGGATTTCTTTCCGCCGGGCCGAGCGGCGCTTGGCCCCCAGCTTGCGGGCGACGTCCTCCACCTGGGCCAGGATGGCGTTTTTGGCGATGTTGGTCTCTTCGGCCAGGCGGCCAGCGTACAGTTCTTTTTCGGTGGGGGTGGAACCGTTGGCCAGGATCTCCACCGCCTCCTGGATGTAACCCAGACGCTGGTTGTCCTGGGACAGGTCATACTTGGCCCGGGCGCGGGCCAGCCGGAAATCCAGCGCGTTGCCGGCGCCGTCCAACAGCTGGCGGAACCGCTCAGCGCCAAACTTCTTGATGTACTCGTCGGGGTCCTTGGCGTTGGGGATGTTCAGCACCCCCACCTGAACCGGACTGTTGCGGAACAATTCCAGGGAGCGCAGGGTAGCCTTCTGGCCCGCCTCGTCCGAGTCGTAGCTCAGAATCACCTCGTCGGCGTATTCGCTGAGCAGACGGACCTGGGCCTGGGTCAGGGCGGTGCCGCAGGCGCAGACCGCCGTGTCCACCCCCGCCTGCTGCATGCTGATGACATCCATGTAGCCCTCGCAGAGGACATACCGCCGGGAGGCGCTCTTTTTGGCGATCTGGAGGGCGAACACCGTCTCCGACTTGTGATACACCAGCGTCTCGGGGCTGTTGACGTACTTGGGCTTGGAGTCATCCAGAACGCGGCCGCCAAAGGCGATCACATTCCCCCGCAGGTCAAAGATGGGGGTGATGACCCGCCGCCAGAACAGGCAGTAGATCCGCCCCGACTGGCTCCGCTTGAACAGGCCGCTGGCATCCATTTCCGCCTGGGTATAGCCCTTGTCCCGCAGATGGTGGTACAAAGCCTGTCCATCGTTGGGGGCATAACCCAGGCCGAACCGGGCAATGGTCCGGTCATCCAGACCACGCCGCCGCCAGTAGGCCCGGGCCTGGGCGGCCTCGTCCACACTGGAATTCAGGCAGGCATGGAAGAACCGGGCCGCCTCCTTGTTCATGGAAAGAATCCGGCTGCGCATCCGGCCGGTGCCGTCGTCCTCCTCCGGCTCGGGCATGCCGGACCGCTCGGCCAGCAGCTTGACCGCCTCGGGATAACTGAGGGAGCTGATCTTTTTTACAAAGGTAATGACGTCGCCGCCCGCCCCGCAGCCAAAGCAGTAGAAGCTCTGGGTTTCAGGGTAGACGTAAAAGGACGGCGTCTTTTCGTTGTGGAAGGGACACAGCCCGCTGTACAGCCGGCCTTTGTGCTTGAGCTGAACATAACTGCCCACCACATCCACAACATCGTTGCGGCGGATCAGCTCTTCAACGTATTCGTGCGATATCATGCAATGAACTTCCCTAACATCTGATTTTTGTTTTCCCGGTCATTCTGCCGCCGGCCCTTACAGCACATGCCAGCGCTTGGGCACATAGAGCTCCTCAAAGGCGCGGATAGCAAAATCATCGCTCATCCCGCTGATATAGTCGGCCACCGCCCGGTCGTCCCCTTCCTCCTCTGCAATCTGCTGATAGAGGGTGGACATCTGTTCGGTGTGGGCCATATAGTGCTCATACAGCGACTCGATGACCTTTTCCACCTTCTGTTCCTCGTGCTTGGCCACCTTGTCCACGTAGACGGTGCTGTACATGAAGGCCTTCAGCACCCGGAATGCCTCATCTTCCACCGGACCGGCCTGGATGTTCCCCGGCTCAGTATGAAGCAGGATGCTGTTGATCATGGCGGTAATCCGCGCCGACTTGGTCTGACCCAGCACATCGGTGGCTTCTCTGGGCAGGACGGCCGGGTCCAGGACCCCGGCCCGCACCGCATCCTCGATGTCGTGGTTGACATAGGCGATCTGATCGGCCATCCGGACAATCCGTCCTTCCGGCGTAGCCGCCCAGGTTCCCTTGGTGTGGGTGACGATGCCGTTGCGGACCTCCCAGGTCAGGTTCAGGCCGCTGCCGTCCTTTTCCAGGCGGTCCACCACCCGCAGGCTCTGCTCATAGTGCTTGAAGCCCCCGGGATGAAGCCGGTTCAGCGCCCGCTCCCCTGCATGGCCAAAGGGGGTATGCCCCAGATCGTGGGCCAGCGCGATGGCCTCGGTGAGGTCCTCGTTGAGGCGGAGGGCCCGGGCAATGGTCCGGGCAATCTGGGAAACCTCCAGAGTATGGGTCAGGCGGGTGCGGTACAGGTCCCCCTCCGGCGAGAGAAAGACCTGGGTTTTCTGCTTGAGGCGGCGGAACGCTTTACAGTGGATGATGCGGTCCCGGTCCCGCTGATAGACGGGACGGATGGGGTCCTGGGGCTCGGGCCGGGCCCGGCCGCGGCTCTGATCGGAAAAACTGGCCCAGGACGCAAAGGTCAGGCGCTCAATTTCTTCGGTTCGCAGACGTACATCCATAGGCTATACCTCACTTTCAACATCACGGGCCCAAGGTCCGCCTTGGTTATTCTAGCACAGAGGACATGTCACAAGGGGAAGAATTCTGGAATATGGAAAAATTTTCCAATTCAGACCGGCCCGTAGAAGGGCTCGGACACCTCCACTTTCCCCTGTCCGCGGGTCAGCTCCCGCAGCTGTTCCAGCAGTTCTCCCTGGGTACCGGCCCGCATCTGCCACTGCAGAGACACCCGGTCGGTAAACTCCGGGGCAGCCAGGCGGCCCCCGGCGGCGGCCACCAGAAGGGTCACCCGCTCATACAGGGAATAGTCCACCGTGGTGGAGAGGCGGACCACCGGCTGAACCGTCACCTTTTCGGCGGCTTCCAATGCACTGGACGCCGCGCTGGTGTAGGCCCGAACCAGGCCGCCGGTCCCCAGCAGAATCCCGCCGAAATACCGGGTTACCACCACGATCAAATCGGTCAGGCCGCTGTGGCCGATGACTTCCAGCACCGGGGTGCCGGCGGTCTTGGCAGGCTCGCCGTCATCGGAATAGCGCTCCCGGTTGCCGGCCCGGAGTTTATAGGCGTAGACGTTGTGGCGTGCGGTCCGGTTGGCCGCCCGGATCTGTTCCAGAAAGGCCACGGCCTCCTCTTCGCTCTCGACGTGGGCAGCAGACGCCAGAAAGCGGCTCTTCTTCTCCTCATATTCCCCGGATGCGGTGCCCCGGATGGTGCGGTATTCTTCCAAAATTCGGTCCTCCCCTTTATGTCTTTATTAGAGTATAGCATAAATCGACATTTGCGCAAGGGCGCACATCCAGGCGCAAAAAATGCTCCGTCCAAAGACGGAGCATCCAAAATACGGTTTTCAGGCGGCCTTGGCCGGCAAACCGCTGGCCCCAAAAAGTGCATGCACCGGCTCTCCTGATGCCACGGGATCTTGCCCGCCTCATCGGATGTCCCGGCATGCAAAAAGCGCCCTGCCCGAAGGCAGAGCGCTTTTGTTGCGATTTTACGAGTGTTTTAGGTGTAAAGTAGACTTACTTTGCAGCCTTGGCGGCCTCGATCTCCTTGATCAGATCGGGCACGACCTTGAACAGGTCGCCCACGATGCCGTAATCAGCGACGCCGAAGATGGGGGCGGTCTCGTTCTTGTTCACGGCAATGATCAGCTCGGAATCCTGCATGCCAGCCACGTGCTGGATGGCGCCGGAGATACCCAGAGCGACGTAGATCTTGGGATGGACGGTCTTGCCGGTCTGGCCAACCTGGTGGTCAGCGCTCATCCAGCCTGCGTCGGTGACGGCACGGGAAGCACCCACAACGCCGCCGCCCAGAGCAGCAGCCAGCTGCTCGGCCAGAGCAATGCCCTTCTCCACATCCTTGGAGATGCCGCGGCCCACAGAGACGATGACGTCAGCGCCGATCAGGTCAACCAGCTTGGTGGCGGCCTTCTCCACGCTCAGGACCTCGGTCTTGATGTCGTCGGTGGTCAGGCTGAAAGCGGGCTTAACGATCTGGCAGGCATCTGCCTTGGCCTGATCGAAGGGAGCCTTCTTCATGACGCCGGGACGGACGGTGGACATCTGGGGACGGAACCGGGGGCAGATAATGGTAGCCATCAGGTGACCGCCGAATGCAGGACGGGTCATCTTCAGGTTGCGGTCCTCATAGTCGAAGGTCTGCTTGGACAGGTCGATGGTGGAGCTCTCAGCCAGGAATTCCACGTACTTCTTGGTGTCGATGTCCAGGTGGGTGGCGTCGGCGGTCAGACCGGTGTGCAGACGGGCTGCGCAGCGGGGGCCGAGGTCACGGCCGATGTTGGTTGCGCCGATCAGCAGAACCTCAGGCTTGAACTCGTTGACCATATCGCAGACGACCTTGGCGTATGCGTCGGTGGTGTAATCCTTGAGCAGCGGGCTCTCGCAGACGATGACCTTGTCAGCGCCGTAGCCGCCCAGCTCCTTGGCGATGGACTCAACCTGATCGCCCAGCAGCAGGCCAGTGACTTCGCAGCCCAGCTCGTCGGCCAGCTTGCGGGCCTCGCTCACCAGCTCGAAGTCGGTGGACATCAGTGTGCCCTGCCGCTGCTCGCAGAAGACCCACACGCCCTTGTATTCGTTAAAATCAGCCATTGTAATCCTGCTCCTTTCGTCAGATCAGATGCTTGCCGGCCAGGACAGACGCCAGCTGAGCAGCCACGTCGTCACCGGTGAGCATGGTGCCTGCACCCTTCTGGGGAGGAGTGAAGGACTTAAAGACGTTGGTGGGCGAGCCCTTCAGACCGATGGTGTCCACCTCGATCAGGGGATCATCTTTCAGAGCCTCGTAGTCAAAGACTTCCATCGGCTTGTCGTAGCAGGTGAAGATGCCGTTGATGTTCATGTAACGGGGCTGGTTCAGCTCCTTGATGCAGGTGATCAGGCAGGGGGTCTTGACCCGGATCATCATGTAGCCGTCTTCCAGCATGCGCTTGACCACCAGGGTGTCGCCATCCTTCTGGATGTCGGCAGCGTAGGTGACCTGAGGCAGGTGCAGCTTCTCAGCGATCTGGGGACCGACCTGGGCGGTATCGCCGTCGATGGCCTGACGGCCGCAGAAGACGATATCCTCGGGGCCGACGCCGATCTTGTTGACGGCAGCAGCCAGGATCTGGCTGGTGGCGAAGGTATCGGAACCGCCGAACTCACGGCCCGAAACCAGAACGGCACGGTCAGCGCCGCGGGCCAGCAGCTCGCGCAGCATGCCTTCGGCCGGCGGGGGGCCCATGGTCACGACGACGACTTCGCAGCCGGTGGCGTCCTTCAGCTTGAGGGCGGCCTCCAGGGCGTTCAGGTCATCGGGGTTGGTGATGGTTGCCATAGAGGCACGGTCGAGGGTTCCGTCCGGCTTGACTGCAACCTTGCCGGAGGTATCGGGAACCTGCTTGACACAAACAATCGCTTTCATTGTAACATTGCCCTCCTTACTTCAGCAGCGCGCCCGAGATGACCATCATCTGCACTTCGCTGGTGCCCTCGTAGATCTCGGTGATCTTGGCGTCGCGCATCATCCGCTCGATCGGATAGTCGCGGGTATAGCCGTAACCGCCGAAGAGCTGCAGGCAGCGGCGGGTCACGTCGCTGGCCGTGCGGGAAGCGATCAGCTTGGCCTCGGCAGCCTCCACGCTGTAGCGGACCTTCTGGCCGTTCATGGCGTCCTGCTTCTTGAGTGCAGCAGCGTACACCAGATACTTGGCAGCGTCCACGCGGGCCTTCATCTCGGCCAGCTCGAACTGGGTGTTCTGGAACTGAGCGATGCTGCGGCCGAACTGCTTGCGCTCCTTGACGTAAGCGACAGTCTCGTCGATGGCGCCCTCAGCGATGCCCAGAGCCTGTGCGGCGATGCCGATACGGCCGCCGTCCAGGGTAGCCATGGCCAGCTGGAAGCCCTTGCCCTTGACGCCCAGCAGACGATCCTTGGGAATCAGGCAATCTTCCATGATCAGCTCGCAGGTGGAGGAACCACGGATGCCCATCTTGTCCTCGGGCTTGCCGACCTTGAAGCCGGGATCGGTGCGCTCCACGATGAAAGCGGAAATCTCTTTGCTCTTGCGGCCGCGCTTGTCCACCACGGTGCCGGTGACAGCGATGATGATGAACACATCGGCGTAGCCTGCGTTGGTGATGAAGATCTTGGAGCCGTTCAGCAGCCAGCCGTCCTCACGCTCCACAGCGAAGGTCTGCTGACCCTGGGCGTCGGTGCCGGCGCCCGGCTCGGTCAGGCCGAAAGCACCCAGCCACTCGCCGCTGCACAGCTTGGGCAGGTACTTTGCCTTCTGCTCGGGGGTGCCGTTCTCGTAGATGGGAGCGGCGCACAGAGAGGTGTGGGCCGACAGGATAACGCCCGTCGTGCCGCAGACCTTGCTCATTTCCTCAACGGCCATGACGTAGCTCAGCACGTCGCCGCCGGCTCCGCCCACAGCGGTCGGGAAGTAGATGCCCATCATACCGAGCTTACCCATCTTCTCGACGGTCTCTTTGGGGAAGTATTCTTCTGCATCCACCTGTTTTGCCAGGGGTTTGACTTCGTTCTCAGCGAACTCGCGGTACATCTTCTGCGCCATGAGCTGCTGCTTGGACAGAGTAAAATCCATCACTGCTTCCTCCCTTGGAAATCATAGTATTATGGGGCCGGGCAAAACCGCTCCCCGCAGGAGCTATTCACCTGCGGGGAGCGACCCGTTACGCCCGGATTACCCCTTGCGGCATCTTACAGCTTGTCGACCGGGGTCTTGGTGCGGTCAGCGTTGTAGACATAGAAGCCCTTGCCGGCCTTGCAGCCCAGGTTGCCGCCGCGAACCATCTTGCGCAGCAGGGGGCATGCACGATACTTGGAGTCGCCGGTCTCCTTGTACAGGACGTCCATGATGGCCAGGCAGATGTCCAGGCCGATGAAGTCGCCCAGCTCCAGGGGTCCCATGGGGTGGTTGGCGCCCAGCTTCATAGCGGCGTCGATGCCCTCGATGTCCGAAACGCCCTCCATCTTGATGAAGGCAGCCTCGTTGATCATGGGGATCAGGATGCGGTTGACCACGAAGCCGGCAGCCTCGTTGACCTGAACCGGCTGCTTGCCGATGGCAACAGAGATCTCCTTGATCTTCTCAACGGTCTCGTTGGGGGTGTTGCAGCCAGCGATGACCTCGATCAGCTTCATGCGGTCGGCGGGGTTGAAGAAGTGCATACCCACCAGAGGACGGCTCAGGCCCTTGCCGATCTCGGTGATGGACAGGGACGAGGTGTTGGAAGCGAAGATGCACTCGGGCTTGCAGATCTTGTCCAGAGCGGCGAAGGTGTCCTGCTTGACCTTCATATCCTCGAAAGCGGCCTCAACGATCAGATCGCAGTCAGCGCACAGATCTTCCTTGACGCCCGGGGTGATGGCTGCGCAGATCTCGTCAGCCTTGGCCTTGGTCATCTTGCCCTTGGCGACCAGACGGTCATAGCCCTTGGCGATCTTGGCCTTGCCATTCTCAGCCCACTCCTGCTTGATATCGCACAGAGCAACGGTGTTGCCCTCAACCTGAGCAAATGCCTTTGCGATGCCCTGGCCCATGGTGCCAGCGCCGATAACACCGATTTTCATAGCAATTTCTCCTTTTTATAATCTGAATTATAATTGAATGGATTGCAAATACTTAGTTGTTGGTAAAGACAGCCTTGGGCTTGGGTTTCTCACGGGAGAGGAAGCAAGCCATGCCCTCCACCTGGTCGTGGGTCTCGAAGCAGTCGCCGAACAGCTTCTCCTCCACCTCGACGGCCTTCTCGATGGGCAGCGAAATGCCCTCGTTCATGGCCTTCTTGCAGTTGCGGACTGCGATGGGGGCGTTCTTGGCGATCTTGCCGGCCAGCTTCAGGGCGTTCTCCATCAGCTCAGCCTGGGGATACACAGCGTTCACCAGACCGATCCGCAGAGCCTCGTCGGCCTTGATGTTCAGAGCCGAGTAGACCAGCTGCTTGGCCATGCCCAGGCCCACCAGACGGGCCAGGCGCTGGGTGCCGCCGAAGCCCGGGGTGATGCCCAGGCCCACTTCGGGCTGGCCGAAGACGGCGTTGTCGGAGCACAGGCGGATGTCGCAGCTCATAGCCAGCTCATTGCCGCCGCCCAGAGCGAAGCCGTTGACGGCTGCGATGACGGGGATGGGGAAGCTCTCGATCATCAGGAAGATGTCGTTGCCCAGCTTGCCGAAGGCCTCGCCTTCTGCCTTGGTCATGGTGCTCATGGAGCCGATGTCGGCGCCGGCCACGAAGCTCTTATCCCCTTCGCCGGTCAGGACGATGCAGCGGATGGTGTTCTGATCCACAGCCTCAAAAGCGGCCTTCAGATCAGCCAGAACCTCGGGGTTCAGTGCGTTCAGTGCCTTGGGACGGTCGATGGTAATGATCTCGACAGCGCCCTGCACTTCAGTCTTTACAAAAGCCATAGTGTTTCCTTTCAGCCTATCAAAGGCGGGCGCGCTGCCGGCGCGGGGAGGTTCCCGCGCCGGCGCGCCCGGATCAAATCAATTCAGCAGGCCGGATGGATTAGTCCATCTCGACGATGGTGGCGCAGCCCATGCCGCCGCCGATGCACAGGGTGGCCAGGCCCTTCTTGGCGCCGCGATGCTTCATGGCGTACAGCAGGGTGACCAGGATGCGGCAGCCGGAAGCGCCGACGGGGTGGCCCAGAGCGATGGCGCCGCCGTTGACGTTGACCTTCTCCATGTCAAAGCCCAGGTCGTGAGCCACAGCCAGAGACTGGGAAGCGAAAGCCTCGTTGGCCTCGATCAGGTCCATATCGGCGACGGTCAGGCCAGCCTTGGCCATAACCTTCTTGGTAGCTGCAACGGGGCCCACACCCATGATGGAGGGATCCACGCCGCCCAGAGCGCCTGCAACCCAGGTAGCCATCGGGGTGATGCCCAGCTCCTTGGCCTTCTCCTCGCTCATAACCACGACAGCAGCTGCGCCGTCGTTGATGGCGGAAGCGTTGCCGGCGGTGACCTTGCCGTCCTTCTTGAAGGCGGGCTTCAGCTTGGCCAGAACTTCGGGAGCGCTCAGACGGGGGCCTTCATCGGTATCGAAGACGATGTCGCCCTTCTTGTTCTTGATGACGACGGGGACGATCTCGTCCTTGAATGCGCCGCTCTTGATGGCAGCGTCAGCCTTCAGCTGGCTGTTGTAAGCGAAGTTGTCCAGGTCCTCACGGCTCAGGTTCCACTGATCTGCAACGTTCTCAGCGGTGATGCCCATGTGGTAGTTGTTGAACACATCCCACAGAGCGTCGTTGACCATGGTGTCCACCAGCTCGCTCTTGCCCATGGGAGAACCCATGCGGTAGCCGTAGCGGGCCTTCATCATTGCGAAGGGAGCCATATCCATGTTCTCGGTGCCGCCTGCAACCACGATGTCAGCATCGCCGGCCTCGATCATGCGGGCTGCCATGTTCACGCACTCCAGACCGGAGCCGCAGACCACGTTGACGGTCACAGCGGGGACCTCAACGGGCAGGCCAGCCTTCAGAGAAGCCTGACGGGCAACGTTCTGGCCCTGGCCAGCCTGGATGACACAGCCCATGTAGACCTGGTCAACCTGCTCGGGCTTGACGTTGGCGCGCTGGAGAGCTTCCTTGATGACCACAGCGCCCAGCTCGGCAGCGGGGACGTTGGACAGGGTGCCGCCAAACTTACCAATGGCGGTGCGGCATGCAGATGCGATAACGATCTTTTTCATGTTGAATTGCCTCCTGTTTCGCATGAAATGTGTGGTTTTGTTTCTTGCAGCAGATAAAACCTTCTATCAAAAACCCTTTGGGATACGCCCGCGGGGACTTTTGCTTGTTACGGCTGCTGGCCGGCGGTCCGCAGCGCCTCCATCTTTTCCCGCACCGCCTTTTCGACGTTGGGGGTGACGAATTTGCTGATGTCGCTGCCGTACCGTGCCGCTTCCTTGACGATGGTCGAGGACAGGTAACTCCACTTGATGCTGGTGGAGAGGAACACCGTCTCGATGCCGGGCATCAAAGCGTGATTGGTCTGGGCCAGCTGGATCTCATTCTCAAAGTCGGTGACCGCCCGCAGCCCCCGCACCATGACGGTGGCGTGGCACTTCCGGGCGAAATCCACCGTCAGGCCGTCGAAGCTCTGAACGGTGACATTGGGAATGCCCTTGCAGCACTCGGTCAAGAGCTCCACCCGCTCCTCAATGGTGAAGAGGGGGCGCTTGGCGCTGTTGATGAGCACCGCGACGATTAATTTGTCGTTGATCTTGGCTGCCCGCTTGATGATATCCAGATGTCCACGGGTAACCGGGTCAAAAGAACCGGGATAAATGGCGATTGCCATGGAAACTACTGCCTCCCTGTTTTCCGCGCCCGACTGCCTGCGGCGGCCCGGCGCACGATCTCAAGCACGCCCTTTGCAGCCGTCGGCTGCTCTCCCCTGGCCCGCCGGGCTTTTGGCTCGGCGCCCGGCCCCGGGGCAGGCGTTTTGATGTTTCAGGCGCACCCGGTCGTTAATTTCGTAACGACTTTGGGTCCAAGGCGGCGTCCCGCGCCTCCTGACACACTTAGTAAACCACATTGTCAAAAGTTTATCAAGTAGTTTGGAGCATTTTTTCGGCTCTCTTGACCCAAACAATTGAAAACATTCTCTCAAGTTTTTGTACATTTTGCCAAGAGGGAGTTTTTTTGTGATTTTCTATTGATTCTCGACATCGTTAATGTTATAACTATCAGTGTAGGGAATGCTGGGCTGCACAACCTTGCCGGCCTTCCCTTCTGACCTGTCACAAGGTTACTGTATCACCCGGATGTGATGAACGGGTGTGCAGAGTATGTACTTCCTTTTAACTTTCTTTGAGTTTGGAACCGACACCGCATACGTTGAAATGGGATGGATTTGAGAGCCCCAGCCTGCCAATCCTTTCAGGCAGGGAGCGGCCGCCAAACCGGAAGCGCCTGCTTTCCTATTTATAATAAGCCTGGCGATTCCGGCCGCGGCCGGGGCTTCTCAGACCCCCAGGAAAGGATGATCTAAGAATGGACTACAGGACTGAATATCAGCGCAAGCTCATTACCGCCGACGCCGCAGCCGCCATGGTCAAGAGCGGCGACTGGGTGGACTATGGCTGGGCCGTGAACACCACGGTGGCCGTGGACGCCGCCCTGGCCAAGCGTCTGCCTCAGCTGGAGGACGTCAATTTCCGCGGCGGCATCCTGATGTGGGTTCCTGCCATCTTCCAGATTGAGGACCCCGCTGCCCACATGACCTGGAACAGCTGGCACATGGGCGGCATCGAGCGGAAGGCGGTGGCCCAGGGCTTCTCCTTCTACTCCCCCATCCGCTATTCCGAGCTGCCCCGCTACTACCGCGAGAGCAAGGACCCTGTCAACGTGGCCGTCTTCCAGGTTGCGCCCATGGATGAGCACGGCTATTTCAACTTCGGTCCCTCGGCCAGCCATCTGGCCGCCGTCTGCGAAAAGGCCGAGGTGATCATCGTTGAGGTCAACAAGAATATGCCCCGCTGCCTGGGCGGCTTCCAGAACGGCATCCACATCGACCAGGTAACCGGCATTGTGGAGGGTGACAACCCGCCCCTGGGCCAGATGGCCGCCGCAGGCCCCGCCTCCGAGGTGGATCTGGCCGTGGCCAACCTGATCGTTCCCCAGATTCCCAACGGCGCCTGCCTGCAGCTGGGCATCGGCGGCATGCCCAACGCCATCGGCAGCCTGATCGCCCAGAGCGACCTGAAGGACCTGGGCGTCCACACCGAGATGTATGTGGACGGCTTTGTGGACATCGCCAAGGCCGGCAAGATCAACGGCAGCCGCAAGCAGATCGACAAGGGCCGCCAGGTGTACGCCTTCGGCGCCGGCACCCAGAAGATGTACGACTACCTCAACGACAACCCCGAGTGCATGTCTGCCCCGGTGGACTACACCAACGACGTGCGGACCATCGCCGCGCTGGATAACTTCATCTCCATCAACAACGCCGTGGATGTGGATCTGTTCGGTCAGGTCAACGCTGAGAGCGCCGGCATCCGCAACATTTCGGGCGCAGGCGGTCAGCTGGACTTCGTCCTGGGCGCTTACCTGTCCAACGGCGGCAAGAGCTTCATCTGCCTGTCCTCCACCTTCAAGAACCGCAAGACCGGCCAGATGGAGAGCCGCATCTGCCCCACCCTGGCCAACGGCAGCATCGTCACCGATACCCGCGCCAACATCCACTATCTGTGCACCGAGTACGGCTGCGTCAACCTCAAGGGTCTGACCACCTGGCAGAAGGCAGAGGCCATCATCAGCCTGGCTCACCCCGATTTCCGGGAGCAGCTGATTGCCGACGCCGCCAACATGCACATCTGGCGCCGCAGCAACAAGCGCTGATGATGCACCCCAACATCCCTGCTGCGGCAGGGGGAAAGAGGTTGATTCGTGGATAAAAAACCCCATCTGAAACCCTATATCTATGGCATGCTGGCCGGCTTTGGCGCCATTGGCCTGAGCATCGCACTTTTCTTCCTGTTCTACCGCTTCAACGGCCTGCAAAAAGGTATTTCGCTGCTGACCGGCATCCTGATGCCCTTCATCTACGGCGGCGTGATCGCCTATCTGCTGCGGCCTTTCTGCAACCGGATCGAGGACCTTCTCAACCGGTACCTGCCCGCCCGCTACCGCAAGACGGTGGACGGCATCGCCGTGGCGGCCAGCGTCCTGTTCGGACTGCTGGTGGTGTATGCCCTGTTCATGCTGATCATTCCGCAGCTCATCAACAGCATCATTACCCTGTCCATCAACTTCCAGTCCCAGCTGGACCTGTTCATGGCCTGGCTGACCCGGTTCTTTGCAGACAACGAGGCGGTGTACCGCTTCCTGAACGACTCCTACGACACCCTGCGGGACACCTTCACCTCCTGGCTGCGCACCTCGGTGATGCCCTCCATCCGCCAGATTGTCAGCGGCGTGGGCGTCAGCGTGCTGAACGTCCTGGTGGTTCTGAAAAACGTCCTGATCGGCGTCATCGCGGCGGTGTACTTCCTCTCCACCCGCAAACGGTTTGCAGCCCAGGGCAAGCTGCTGCTCTACAGCATCTTCCGCTCCCACTGGGCCGACCTGATTCTGGAGGAGATCGCCTATATTGACCGCACCTTCGGCGGATTCATCATCGGCAAGATTGTGGACTCGGCCATCATCGGCGTGCTGTGCTATATTGTCTGCGTCATTGTGGGTTTCCCCAGCGCCCTGCTGGTGTCGGTCATCATCGGCGTCACCAACGTCATCCCTTTCTTCGGCCCCTTCATCGGCGCGGTGCCCGCCACCCTGCTGATCCTCATCACCGACCCCATCAAGGCCCTCTGGTTTGTGGGATTCATCTTCATCCTGCAGCAGCTGGACGGCAACGTCATCGGCCCCAAGATTCTGGGCAACACCACCGGCCTGTCCAGCTTCTGGGTGCTGTTCTCCATCCTGCTGTTCGGCGGCCTGTGGGGCTTTGTGGGCATGATCGTGGGTGTCCCCCTCTTTGCGGTGCTGTACGATCTGGTGCGGAAATTTGCCCTCTGGGGCCTCAACCGGAACGGTCAGAACGACAAGCTGAAAGTCTATCACGACGCCTTCGGCAACCCGGACGACCCGGTCGCCTCTGAGAGTCCCGCCCCTGATTCCTCCGATCACCCCGCAACATAACCCATCCAACAAAACAACCCGGACCCAACTGGAAAGCCAGAAGGTCCGGGTTGCTTTTTGTTGTATAGTTTATCGGTCGATCATGTTGGGATAGACCTGCGCCATCCGCTCGTCGGGGAAATGTTCATCCAGGAACAGATCCAGGCTGTTGGCCGGCGGGACGCCGTTGCCGCGGGCATCGCTGCGGATCAGGGCCAGAGCCGAAATGCACATATTCACCACCATAAAGACGCCCACAACCACCGTCAGCCAGCGGCCAGCGTGGCGGCGAATCCAGTCGATTCCGCGGGACACATAGGGGTAGCACAGCTTGACCCAGGCCACCGCCGCAAAGCCCCAGAAGAAGCAGTACAGCAGGTTGATGCGGCCTCCCAGGTTAAAGGGGATCTTGCTGTAATCCCAGAACACCACGCCGAACACCAGCTCGCCCAGGGCGCTGCAGATGTACTCATATGCGCCGCCCATGACGGTGCCCAAAACAAACAGCTCGCTGGAGGTCCGCTCGGTGCCGTCCTTTTTCCGGGGCAGCAGGGCGGAAGCCATCACCAGGGCGGCGCCCCACACCACACTGAAAGGACCCCAGACCAGGCTGGAACGGCTCATCCAGATGCCGGCGCTCAGGCGGCAGAAGATGGTCTCCACGATGTCGCCCGCCAGAGAGCCCACCGTGAACAGCCAAACCACATCCGACAGGCTCATGCCCGTCTCGGCGCGGGCGGCCTTCTCGGCCACATGGGGGTAAGCGCCCTCGATGCGGTGCTCCATCCACTGGCTGATCCGGTCGTACAGGTTCCGGGACCGGCTTTCCAGCTCACGGTTCAGCCCTTCCAGACGGGTGGGATGGTGGGCCAGAATGGCCACACTGCCCAGCTGATCCAGCACGGCCAGCACGCCCAGCACCCAGGCCAGAGTTTTCATCAGCCAGACCGGCAGCAGATGGAACAGAGACAGCAGCAGCTGATTGCCCCACAGCAGGGCGATGCAGCCCAGCACGCCCCACAGCAGCGAGTAGGGCAGGCAGACATAGCCGTCAATGTTGAAGCGGTGATGGGAGTAATCCCACCAGGTGCGGTGATGGAGCCGCTCCAGGATTTTGGCGGCGGTCCACTCCACCATGGTGGAGGTCAGCGCACAGCCCACAAACAGGAACAGCAGCGAGGACCGCAGATCGGCAAAGCCGATGGTCATGATAACGGCCGCAAAGCCGTAGACATAGCAGAAAGGTCCTGCGGCAAAGCCGCGCTTGACGAAGCCTCTGCCCCGGGCGATCGAGACCAGTGTCTCGCCGATCCAGCCCAGAAAGGAATAAACCATGTACAAAAGCGCCAGATCATACCATAAAAACTCCATGAAAGCCTCCTTTTTTCATGCTTTCCATTGTATGCGCCTTCTGTAGCGCATGGCCCCATCCTATCAGACTTTCACATAAATTACAAGTATTTCCGCTATTTTGTTCCATAAATCAAGCAGAAAGACCGAAAAAGGCCCGCCGCAATCCAAAGCGGCAGGCCTTTTTGTTTGATTGTGTTATTCCGCCAGAAGCCAGCGGCGAATCGCCTCTGCGGCGCCGCCCTCGGTGTTGCGGCCGGTTACGACTTTGGCCGCAACCTTGACGTCGTCGGGGGCGTTGTCCATGGCCACGCCCAGCCCTGCGCTGGACAGGAGGGCCGCGTCATTGCCGCTGTCCCCCAGCGCCATCACGTCCTCCATGCCCAGACCCAGCTTCCCGGCCAGGAAGGCCACTGCGGTCTGTTTGCCTGCGCCGGGGGCGGTCAGTTCCAGACCGCCGGGGCCGCAGTCCAGCACCAGGACCCCCTCCCCCACGGCCTCCCGGAAAGCTTCCCGGAGATCCGGCGGGGCGACGGGCATATTGATCTTCAAAATTTCCAGCTCGGCCAGATCTGCGGCAGAACCTTCCAGTGGGCAGCCCAGCCGGGCCAGAACCCCCTTGTGGAACTGGGTGACGCTGGATTCATTCAGCGCCTGCCAGTCCCCGGCGGTCATGTGGTAGCGGCTGTCCCGGTCGATGTACTCCACCGGCAGCTCAAGCCGGGCAGCAGCCTGCTGCACCTGCGCCAGCGCCTCGGCGGAAAAAGGCTTGCTCCAGATGCACTCGCCGGTCCGGGCGTTCCGAATCTGGGCCCCATCGTAGAGCACCAGCCAGCTGAGCCAGTCGGGCCTTTTCTCCACGTCTGCCGGCAGGCATCCGGCGGGACGGCCGGTGGCCGCCGCCACAATGCACCCCGCCGCTGCGGCCTGGGCGGCGGCTTCGGGCAGACCCTCCGAGAACACGTTGGGGTCGCTGCCCAGAGCGGTGCCGTCCAGGTCAAAGGCCAGCAATTTGTAATGTACCATGGTTATTCCTCCTCATGGGGCGGACGGACCATCTTAAAGCGGCTGCCCCGCCGGATGCAGTCCACCAGCAGGAGATACCGCGGGTCCACCCGGCCGATCACATTGACCCGCTCGTCGGCGGGCAGATCCTGACGCATGAGCTGGATCTCCCCCGAATAGCGGCCATACCGGAGATTGTCCATGGTGATGGCGCCGCGGGGTCGGGCGGCGCAGTCCGCCGGCTCCACCAGGCCGCCCTGACGGGCGTATTTGCGGGACTCCTGATACCGCACCAGCCAGCTGGGGGAATCGGGGCGGCAGGTAAAGATCTGGCCGTACAGGCCCTCCTGCCCCGCTTTCAGGTGAACCGGCACCGGCAGGACTCCATCGGCGCAGAAGCTGGCAATCTGTTCCAGCTCATAGCTGCTGACACCCGGGTCCCCGGCGAAAATGCCTTCCAGGCCGTAGTGGACCGCCAGGTCGGCAAAGGCCGCCAGCGGAGCCGTGCCCCGGTGGGCTTCCAGGGTGGGCAGGCCCTCATGGAGGGGCCCCCGCAGCTGGTCATCCCCGGGGATGAACGCGTAAACCTTCAGCCCGGCCGCCTGGAGCATCCGGGTACTCTCCTGCAGGAACTCTGGGTCCAGACCGGTCTCAGGGCGGGGATAAAAGTTGTGAATAGCGATCACCTCGGGGCCGGCGGCAGCCAGGGCGGCGGCCTCCTCCGGGGTGACGGTGGAGGCGTTCACCGCAATGGGCATCCGGGCCGCCAGGCTGCAGGCTTCTTCCAGGGTAAAGCCGTCGTCCAGACGCAGGCCCCACAGGCCCAGATCCCGGGCCAGCTGGAGGATATCGCCGCAGCCAAACTGGATGGCGGTCTGTTCTGACACATCGGCCAGAATCCGCCAGCCATGTTCCCGCAGCCAGCTGCACATCGCCCGGACCCGGTCGGGGTAATCGGGTGCGAATTCCTCGCCGATGTGCAAAGAGATGAAAACAGGCGCACCGCCTGCCGAACCAGCGGCAAGCGGTGCTTTCTGTTTCTCAAACTCTGTCAGGTAAACCGACCGTCCGAGAAAATCAGGCATCGGCAACCTCCTCAGGCTTCACCAGAGCATTGGTGACCAGGAAGCCCATGACGTAGCTGATGAGCAGGCCAACAACATAGCACAGGACGCTGGTGGTGGCGCCTGCGGGGCCGGCGGTCATCACGAAGATGGCCAGCAGACCGGAGGGACCCCAAGTGGTTGCAGCAACCTGCATGGCCATGACGAAGGCACCGCCGAAGCCGGCGCCCAGACCTGCCGTGATGAAGGGACGGCCCATGGGAAGGGTGACACCGTAGATCAGGGGCTCGCCAACGCCCAGAACGCCTGCGGGCAGAGCGCCGGTGATGACTTCCTTCATGCGGGTGTTGCCCACCTTCTTGGCCTTGAGGTAGATGGCAACGGCTGCACCCACCTGACCGGCGCCGGCCATGGCCAGAGCCGGATACAGGGTGACGTAACCGAGGGTCTCAAGCTGGACCGAGTACAGAGCCACCAGACCGTGGTGCATACCCATGGCCACCATGGGCAGGAACAGAGCGGTGGAGATGTAGCCGGCGATGATGCGGACGAACAGATTGCTGCTCATGCAGACCTGCTGCACAATCCAGCACAGAGCGGTGGAAATGTAGCCGGTGATGGGCATGATGACGAAGATGTAGGGGATCAGGCAGATAATCAGGGTGAGCAGCGGGGTGAACATGATGTCCAGAGACTCGGGCATATGCTTGCGGATGAAGCGCTCCACATAGCTCAGGCACCACACACCGATGACTGCGGCCAGAACGCCGCCGCGGCCGGCGCGGAGGATGGAGTCCAGAGGCTGAACCTCATCGTACAGGCCGAGGATCTTGGAGATGGCGTCGATGTTGCCCAGGCCGGTGATCATGCCCAGCATGCCGCCCAGGATGGGGGTAGCGCCGAACTTCTCGGCGGCACGGTAGCCTGCCCAGGCGGTCAGGTAGCTCAGGAAAGACGCATTGATGAGGGCCAACATGTTGTAGACGATGCTCCAGAACGAGCTCTCGGCATAGTTGGGCATCACCTGGGTCAGCAGGGTGGCCAGACCCGAGCACAGGCCGGCGGCGATGACGCCGGGCAGCAGGGGCACAAAGATGTCGCCGAAGGTCTTGAGCATGGACTTGACCTTGCTCTGCTTCTGCCCTGCCTTGACGGCGGCCTTGTTGGCCTGCCAGTCATTCTGGGTATCGGTGCTGCCGGCCGCGGGAATTCCCATCTGGCGGCAGATGTCGGCGCACTTGCGGCACTTACCGGGGCCAACCACGATCTCCACGTAGCCGGGACGGTCATGGACCAGCCCCAGAACACCCTCGATCTTCTTGATGGCGTCCTCATTGATCTTGCTGTCGTCCTTGACCTCGATGCGAAGCCGCGTCATGCAGTTGGTTGCCGAAATGACGTTGCTTCTGCCGCCCAGCTTTTCCAGCGATTGGCGTACCAGTTCCTCATTGGTCATTGCTTGTTCCTCCTTGTCCAAATCTTGCGTATATGACTTGCGGCTTGCGCCGCCAGGTCCAACCTTACAGGCCGATGGCCGTGCGCACATGGCCGTTTGCCGCATCCAGGCGGCTCTGGGCCTCGGCTGCGGTGCAGTTTGCCAGCAGCATGGTGATGGCGCACTTGACGCTTCCGCCCGCCGCATCAATGGCGGCCCGCGCCTCGGCCCGTTCCACGCCGGTGGCGTCCATCACAATATTTTCTGCGCGGGTGTGCAGCTTCTCATTGGTCTGCATCACGTCCACCATCAGGTTCTGGTAGGCCTTGCCCGTCCGCACCATGGAGGTGGTGGAGATCATATTCAGAATCAGTTTCTGGGCGGTGCCCGACTTCAGACGGGTGGAGCCGGTCAGCACTTCGGGGCCGACCTCCACCTCGATGGCCAGGTCCGCCGCCTTGCCCACGGCGCTGCCGGGGTTGCAGGCGATGGCCGCCGTCCGGCAGCCCACGCTCCTAGCATATGCCAGGCCGCCCAGCACATAGGGGGTGCGGCCCGATGCCGCAATGCCCACCACAAAGTCCTTGCTGGTCAGGTTGTGGCTGCGCAGGTCATCCTCGGCCAGCTGGACGCTGTCCTCTGCGCCTTCCACCGCCTTGATGAAGGCCTCTTCGCCGCCGGCGATCAGGCCCACCACCATGCCCGGGTCCACACCAAAGGTGGGAGGGCACTCGGCTGCGTCCAGAACGCCCAGCCGGCCGCTGGTGCCGGCGCCCATATAGAACAGCCGGCCGCCCTGCTCAAAGGCCTCCACCGCCCACCGGGCGGCCTGCGCGATCTCGGGCAGCTTCTTGGCAATCGCCAGGGGCACCCGGGCGTCTTCATCGTTCATTGCTGTGACGATCTCCAGCTCGGACATCATATCCAGCTGCATGGTGCGGGGATTGCGCCGCTCGGTCGTCATTCCGTTCAGATTCAATTCCATAACTCACTACCCGGCCTTTCTCTGTGTTTGGCTTCACTGGCGTGAAAAGCACTTACAAGTGCATTATAGATTTTTTAAAACAAAATGTCCACATTTTTCCAAACTTGTGGTATAATGTTTCAGAAAAGGGATGTTTTTGAAAATCCATGCGGAACCCATGAAAACTTTTGTACAAACACACCAAGAATGCGGAAAACCGCACCCATCCGGAGGCCTGTTATGAAAAACGCATTGCTCCGCCTGCGGGAGGCCAGCCCCTCCCTCAGCGCAGCCGAACAGCAGATCGCCCGCTACATCACCGAGAATCCCGAGGAAGCCACCCTCCTCACCGTCCGTGAACTGGCCCAGCGCACCTTCACCTCCCCTTCCAGCGTGGTGCGGGTCTGCCGGTCGGTGGGCTTTGACGGCTACAAGGAACTGCGCCGCGCCCTGGTGGGGGAACTGGCAGCCCTGGGCGACAAGGGCCGCCACTCGGAGCAGGAGATCACCGCCGAGGACGACATCCGGGACATTGTCTATAAGGTGACCCAGAAGAACATCCAGTCCCTCACCGATTCCCAGAAGCTTCTCTCCCCCGAGACGGTGGAGCAGTGCGCCCATCTGCTGGACCAGTGCCGCAGCGTCCTTTTGTTCGGGCTGGGGTCCTCCCTCTGCGTGGCCCACGACACCTATTTGAAGTTCCTCCGGCTGAACAAACCCTGCCTCATCGTTGACGACTGGCACGCCCAGCTTATCTCGGCCCAGAACGCCACCCCGCAGGACGTGGCCATCGCCTTTTCCTACTCCGGCCAGACCGTCGAGGTGATCACCTGCATGGAAGCCCTCAAGAAAAACGGTACCCCCATCATTGCCATCACCCGCTATTCCCCCTCCCGGGTGGCGGAGCTGGCCGACTACAATCTGTACATTGCCGCCAACGAGTCCCTGTTCCGCAACGGCGCCATGTCCTCCCGCATCGCCCAGCTGAACGTCATCGACATCCTTTATACCGCCTACGCCCGCCTCCACTACGAGGATACCCTCCGCGCCCTCACCCGCACCCACATCTACAAGCCCGGCGAGCCGGAGGACTCCGCCCCCTGACGTCACGCAAAAAGACCGCCGCACAAGCCCCCGGGGGCTCGGTGCAGCGGTCTTGTTTTTGGGTTATGTGGATTTTGGGCCGGGAAAGGGGTCACTTCCGCTTCCACCAGCTGCGCTTTTCTCCGATGGAAATGACATCGTGAAAGACGCACCGAACCTTGGGGGAAAGCTGGGTATCCCGGTGATAGCAGCCAAACAGCCAGTTATCATAGGTCATCTCCCGGACCAGCTTGTCAAAAAAGCCGTGAAGCTGGTTGTTCTCCCCCGGGGCCAGGATGGTGAAATCCAAAAATCTGCTTGGGGCATCATGGGTCAGCACATACTGTACATGATGATTGTGGGCCGCCACATTGGCCTCACACCGGGCATATTCCTCCTTCGAGGGCATCTCCCGGGCCCACCAGTTGACGCCGGCTTCCCGCTCCTCCTTGTCGGGGCTTTCGCCGCCGCCAAAGCACAGGTAACTCAGGCCCTCCAGCTCCAGAATGCTGCCGCGGCAGACATGGTAGACGTTCCCGCCGATGGGCTGGACCCGGCCGCCGAACTTCTCCTCCACCGGGTAGGCGTCCAGCAGGTCATAATTTTCGTGGGTGCCGTCCAGAAACAGGATGGTATAGGGCCGCTTGCGCAGCCAGTCCAGCCGGGCGCGCTCCTCCTTGCTGTCGTCCCACAAAAAGCCAAAGTCCCCCAGAATAAAGAGAAAATCGTTTTTCCCCAGATGGCGCAGCTCCTTGCCCTTGAAGCGGTCCAGCTCGCCATGGGTATCGCCTGTAATATAGATCATCCATGTCTCCCTCTGGTTTGTGAAAGTGGGGCAGCTAGCCCTTGTCACCCACCCGCAAACCTGTTATTATAGAAGCGTGCTTGTGCACACAAAGCGGGAAATCCCGTCCTCCGCCCCAGGCGGACAGCGCGGGTTCCCTTCAGGGGCTTTTTCCGACAAAATCTGCCGGTTTCTGCGCACAATGCGCCCTGCATCCCTCCGGCACACGCGGCCCGGACCCACGATGCACCGCCCCACATCTTTTATCAACCCTTTTATTGTATCGCGTTCTGAGGGAATTGTCCACATGAAACGACTTTTTACACTTTTTTCTGCCCTGATTCTGACGGTCAGCTGCTTTGTGATGCCGGCCAGCGCGCTCTTTGATCCCAGCCCGGTATACGAAGTGCAGGCCCAAAGCGCTTACATCGTCAACACCGACACCAACATCATCGTCTACGAAAAAGACAGCACCGCCCAGGTCCAGGCCGGGGGCCTCACCAAGCTGATGTGTGCGGCTCTGGTACTGACCAACTACGGCGACGAGCTGGACACACGCACGTTCCAGATGCCTTTCGCCATCTCGGACTACGTCTACGGCACCGACAACGCCGACATGCGCTCGGGCGAGACCTTCACCCTGCGGGAAGCGCTCTATGCCATGCTGCTGCGCAACGCCAACGACGCCGCCATGGGCATGGCCTATCAGCTGTCGGGGAACGATCTGTCCGGCTGGGTGAGCCAGATGAACAGCCTGTCTCAGCAGATCGGCGCCACCAACAGCACCTGGACCGACGCCTGCGGGCTGGATTCGGGCAACGTGACCACCGCGGTGGACATGTACCTGATTCTCCGGTACCTGATGGGATTTGACGCCTTTGTGGAGATCGCCGGGTCGGCCACCTTTGAGATGCCCGCCAAGGAAAAGCACTCCAAATCCTTCATCCTGACCAACCAGAACGTGGCCCTGAACAAATCCAGCGGCGGCAAATTCTACCGCTCGGCCATGAAGGGCGGCATGTGCGACGTCATGGCCTACAAGAACGACTCGGGCACCCAGAGCTATGTCTCCTGGGCTTCCAGCGAGGGAGAGACCTATATTTTCTGTGTGATGGGCAGTCCCGACACGGTGGACACCTATGGTTATTCCAACCGGCGTCCCGCCCTCTACGAGACCACCCAGCTCATTGACTGGGTATACAGCAGCTTCTCGGTCCAGGCGGCGCTGGACCCCGACCAGGCCCTGGCCGAGATCCCGGTGAAGTATTCCTCCGAAACCGACACCCTGCTGCTCTATCCGGCCGACCAGATGATGACCATTCTCCCCTCCTCCTCCGACAGTTCGGTGACCCAGAAGTTCTTCCATCTGCCCGAGTCGGTGGCCGCGCCGGTGAAGCAGGGCGACCTGATCGGCACGGTGGAGATCAAGCTGGCCGGTGAGACCATCGGCGTGGTGGACCTCATTGCCGGGCAGGACGTGAACCGCAACCCGGTCCTGTTCGCCATCGCCCAGTTCCAGGCCTTCCTGGGCAGTCTGTACCTGAAAGTCGTCCTGGCCCTGAGCGCCATTGCGCTGGCCATCTACGGCATCTGGTGGGTGCAGAACACCATCCGGGAACAGCGCAGCTGGGGCGGCAGCCACATCCGCCGCCACTGAGCCGCCGCCCCTCTTTCCAGCCAAACGACAAGCCAAAAGCCCGCCGTGCATCCGCACGACGGGCCTTTTTGCTGCACTTATTTGATATCCAGTTCGGGGGGAACGTCCAGCTCCTCCGACACATATTTGCCGTTCTTTTTCCGCTGGCGGACACATTCGGTCAAGAGGTATTCAATCTGCCCGTTGACCGACCGGAAGTCGTCCTCTGCCCAGGCGGCGATGGCGTCGTACAACTTCGCGGACAGACGCAGCGGAATCTGTTTTTTCGGCTCGGCCATCAGTACAGGCTGCCCGAGTTGACGATGGGCTGTGCATCGTGGTTGCCGCACAGGACAACCAGCAGATTCGAGACCATAGCCGCCTTGCGCTCATCGTCCAGCTCCACCACTTTGTTCTCGTTCAGGCGTTCCAGAGCCATTTCCACCATGCCCACGGCGCCGTCCACAATCATCTTGCGGGCGTCGATGATGGCCGAGGCCTGCTGGCGCTGCAGCATCACGGCTGCAATCTCGGGGGCATAGGCCAGGTAGGTGATCCGGGCGTCCACGATCTCCAGGCCGGCGTCCTCCACCTTTTCCTGGATTTCTTCCTTGATGCGACGGGCCACCACTTCGCTGGAACCCCGCAGGCTGCCGTCATCGGGCTTGCCGTCGCCGGTGGTATCCACGTTGGGGGCCACATCGTAGGGATAAATCCGCACCACGTTCCGCAGGGCGCTGTCGCACTGCAGGGACAGGTATTCCTTGTAGTTGTCCACGTTAAAGACGGCCTTGGCGGTGTCCTTCACCTGCCAGATGACGGCGATGCCGATTTCCACCGGGTTGCCCAGGCAGTCATTGATCTTCTGGCGGGCGTTGTTCAGAGTCATCCGCTTGAGGGAGATCTTCTTGGAATTCAGCTCGCCCACATTGATCTGGACCTGCTGATTGCCGCCCTCTGTCTTCACCAGGCTGCGCTGCACATCACCGCTCTGGCTCAGATGGGTGCCGGCAGCGGGGTTGACGGCGGTGCAGAAGGGGTTGACCCAGTAGAAGCCCTCCCCTTTCAGGGTGCCGATGTAGTTGCCGAACAGGGTCAGCACCAGGGCTTCCTGGGGCTTCAGAACCTTCAGGCCCGGCAGCAGGAACAGGCCCACGATCATGTACAGAATGGCCAGAGCCATCACTACGCCGCCCAGAATGCCCGGCACACCGGCCAGGGCATCGGCCACGACCGCCGCAATGGCCACCACATACCCCAGCAGGATCAGCAGCAGAACCAGCATGCCGTTCTTTTTGGTTTGCAGAATCTTCTCACTCATATCCATCAACCTCCTGACGTATCCCGAGTGATTTGTATTTTGTTGATATCAAAATCATATCATTTTATCTCTGCTTTGTCAAGAGGGTTTTGGGGCGGCCTGGAAAGGCACACAAAAAACAGGGGGCTCCCTGTGCGGGAACCCCCTGTCCGAAGTGTTTGGTTTGAGGTGAAATTACTTAATCTCGACCTTAGCGCCAGCCTCTTCCAGCTTCTTCTTGATGTCCTCAGCGTCAGCCTTGGAAGCCTTCTCCTTGACAGCCTTGGGAGCGCCGTCAACGATAGCCTTGGCCTCCTTCAGGCCCAGACCGGTGATCTCCTTGACGATCTTGATGACCTGCATCTTGGTAGCGCCAGCCTCAGCCAGGATGACGTCGAACTCGGTCTTCTCCTCCTCAGCGGGAGCAGCAGCAGCGGCAGCAGCGGGAGCAGCAGCAGCAACAGCAGAAACACCGAACTCCTCGCAGTAAGCGTCGATGAGCTCCTTCAGCTCCAGGACGGACAGGCCCTTAACGGACTCGATAATGGCAGTAATCTTCTCAGAAGCCATGGTAATAACCCTCCAATTTCAGTTAATTTTTGTTTCGGTAGTTGTGGTATCGAAAAACAGTTTGGGTCAGGCAGCAGCCGGCGCCATCTTAGGCAGCGGGCTCCTCCTGCTTGTCGACGTAAGCCTGCATAGCAACAGCCAGACCGGACAGGGTGCTGGTGAGTGCGCCGGCGAACATGGACAGCATGCCTTCGCGGCCGGGCAGCTTGGCGATGGCGTTGGTCTCAGCAGCGCTCAGCACCTTGCCCTCCATGAAGCCGCCCTTGACGACGAACTTCTTGGAACGGTCGCCGTCCTGGTACTTGCACAGGATGCGGGCAGCAGCCATGGGGTCCTCAGCGTTGGCAAATGCGACGGCAGTGTCACCGGTAAAGTTCTCGGACAGGCCCTCGATGGAGGTACCCTTGACAGCCAGACGGAGCATGGTGTTCTTGACAACCATATACTCAACGCCAGCCTCACGCAGCTCCTTACGCAGCTTGGTGTCATTCTCGACGTTGATACCGCCGTAAGCAACCACACAGCCGGAAACCGCATTCTCAAACTTTGCCTTCAGATCAGCGACATAAGCCTGCTTTTCAGAAAGAATCTTTGCACTGGGCATTTCGGTTTCACCTCGTTTCAAAACTACATCGGAAGCCGGAGTCATAGAAAAAAGCCTCTCTCCCGCGCACACAGGCCGAGAGAGAGGCATAAAACAACGTTACGCGTTTCTCGGCAGGCGGATACACTTTACACTGGACTCCAGCGCCTGCTGTCTTAAAAACAGCATGAATATCTTACCACGCGAACGTGGTTTTGTCAAGTGTTTTTCTGAATTTTTTCAGAAAAATCAGACACCGTACTTCAGGGTGTTGAGACGGATGCCAGGGCCCATGGTGGTGGCGATGGTAGCGCTCTTGAAGTAAGTGCCCTTGGCAGCGGCGGGCTTAGCCTTGGCAATAGCGTCCATAACGGTGTCGAGGTTGGTGTACAGCTTCTCGGCGCCGAAAGATGCCTTGCCCACGGGGACATGGATGATGTTCTGCTTGTCCAGGCGGTACTCGATCTTACCGGCCTTGGCTTCCTTAACAGCCTTGCCCAGGTCGGGGGTCACGGTGCCAGCCTTGGGGTTGGGCATCAGGCCGCGAGGTCCGAGGACCTTACCGAGGCGGCCAACCTTGCCCATCATGTCGGGGGTGGTGACCACGACGTCGAAATCCATGAAGCCGCCCTGGATCTTTGCGATCAGATCGTCATCACCGACGATATCAGCGCCGGCAGCCTCAGCAGCAGAAGCTGCGGGGCCCTTGGCGATAGCGCAGACGCGGACGGTCTTGCCGGTGCCGTTGGGCAGAACGACGGCGCCGCGGACCTGCTGGTCAGCGTGACGGCCATCAACGCCCAGGCGGACGTGCAGCTCAACGGTCTCATCAAACTTGGCGGAAGCGATCTTGCAGGCCAGCTCCAGCGCCTCGTTCACATCGTACAGTTTGGTAGAATCGACCTGCTTGGCAGCGTCGACATAGTGCTTGCCGTGTTTCATTGTTTATCCTCCTATGTGGTCTTGCGGGCGCAGCGCCCTCCCACTGTTTATGTCTCAGCCTTCGACTGTGACGCCCATGCTGCGGCAGGTGCCGCGGATCATGCTGCATGCAGCTTCCAGAGAAGCAGCATTCAGGTCGGGCATCTTGGTCTTTGCAATCTCTTCCACCTGAGCGGCGGTCAGGGAAGCGACCTTTTCCTTGTTGGGCTTGCCGGAAGCGGTGGACAGGCCGGCGGCCTTCTTGATCAGAACGGCAGCCGGGGGAGTCTTGGTGATGAAGCTGAAGGAGCGATCAGCATACACGGTGATGACGACGGGGATGACATAACCCATCTGGTTCTTGGTACGCTCGTTGAACTCCTTGGTGAAGGCCATGATGTTGACGCCCTTCTGGCCCAGGGCGGGACCAACAGGAGGAGCCGGGGTTGCCTTGCCGGCCTCGATCTGCAGCTTAATGTAGCCAGTTACTTTCTGTGCCATGATAAATGCACCTCCAAAAATCTGTGGTGAGTTGCGGCCCGCTGTCTGCGAACCTCCCACGAGCATGCCTCAGCAGGCACGCTCTATAAGAACCGCACGCGGTCTTACCTTGATGATTTGTACGCGTTCGCGGCTTGTTACAGCCGCTCGACCTGGGCGATGTCCACCTCTGCGGGGGTCTCCCGGCCGAACATGTTCACCTTGAGCTTCACCTTGAAGGTCTCGGTGTTGATTTCCTCTACAACGCCCATAAAGCCTTCCAGAGGACCGGACGTGATCTGGACACTGTCCCCTGCGGCGAAATCCACCGTCAGCGGGGCCTTGGCCTCCACGCCCATCTTTTCCACTTCCTCAGCGGTCAGGGGGACCGGCTTGGAAGCAGGACCGACGAAACCGGTGCAGCCGCGGGTGTTGCGGACCACGTACCAAGTATCGTCGTTCATAACCATCTTGACCAGCACATAGCCGGGGAACAGCTTGTGCTCGACCATCCGCTCCTTGCCGTCTTTGATCTCGGGCACCATCTCGGTGGGAACCCGGATCTCGCAGATCAGATCCTGCAGGCGGCGGTTTTCCACCATCTTTGCAAGATCGGTCGCGACTTTGTTTTCGTAGCCGGAATAGGTATGCACGACATACCACAAAGCTTCATTCGACTGGTCTTCCATTATGGGTCAGCCTCCGTTTCCATACAAGATTTGGTCAGCCTCCGATGACAAGGCCCAGGATGCCGCCGAACACGGCGTCCAATGCAAACAGGACCACGGCGGCGATGATGACCACCACCAGCACCACGATCGTGTTCTTCTTGGTCTCTTCCCTGCTGGGCCATACGACCTTCTTCAGCTCGCTTTTGGTATCGCGGAAGAACTTGGCCACTCCGGTGAAAAAGTTCTTCACGGCGTTCTTAGCTCTGGCCACAAAGCCCGGCTTCTTATCGGTTTTGTCTGCCATTGTGCTCCGCCTTTCTTACTTGGTCTCGCGATGGACCGTGTGCTTCTTGCAGAAGCGGCAGTACTTCTTCATCTCCAGGCGGTCAGGATTGTTCTTCTTGTTCTTCGTGGTGTTGTAGTTGCGCTGCTTGCACTCGGTGCAGGCCAGAGTGATTTTCACTGTCATTTGTTGACACCTCCATATATAACGGTTATTGAACCTCCCTCGTTCGCCGGGCGGCGTCCCAAAAAGGGGCGCACTAAATAATCCCGCAAAAGAGGTGATATCATTTTAGCACTCTTTTCCCGCCGCGTCAAGCGGTATTTTGCCCATCTTTCGGATTTTTTTCACGCCGGCGGCAAAATGACCGCTTTTTTGCCCCGTTGCGCCGGGCCGGCCTGTTTTATCAAGTGGGGTTTTTCATCTTTTTGGGGCGGCATTTTGCCGTTGTGTATGGAAACCGGCGCATTTTTATGGTATGATGGGTGTAATTATGATTGAACGCCCCCGCCCGGGGGCTTCTATTAAGATAGAGGAGGGAATGCGAATCATGTATTCCGAGGAGAATTCCGCCGCCCATCCGCTGTGCGTGGCACTGCTGTTCGGCGGCCTGTCCAGCGAGCACGAGGTCAGCCGTGTATCGGCCGGCACGTTCGCAGACAATATGGACCCTGAAAAGTATGAGCTGATCAAGATCGGCATCACCAAGGACGGCCGATGGCTGTACACCGAGGCTTCCTCGGCCCAGATGGCCGACGGCAGCTGGGAGGAACTGCCCGGCAACATGCCCTGTGCCATCAGCCCCGACCGCGCCGACCACGGCGCCATCCTGTTCACCCCCGCCGGCCATGTGGAGAAGCTCCACATCGACGTGGTGATCCCGGCGCTCCACGGCCTGTGGGGCGAGGACGGCACCGTCCAGGGCCTGCTGGAGCTGGCCGGCATCCCCTATGTGGGCTGCGGCGTTCTGGCCAGCGCCGTCTGCATGGATAAGGCTGTGGCCAACACCCTCTTTGCCGCCAGCGGCATCCCCCACTGTGCCTGGGCCGCCTACACCAGGGCCCAGCTGGAGGCCGACCCCGACGGCATCCGCGCCGCTCTGGAGGAAAAACTGGGCTGGCCCATCTTTGTCAAGCCGGCCAACGCCGGCTCCAGCGTGGGCATCAGCAAGGCATCCAATGCGGCTGAGCTGGCCGACGCCATCAAGCTGGCCCTGGAAAACGACCGCAAGGTGGTGTTCGAGTCCTTTGTGGACGGCCAGGAAGTGGAGTGCGCCGTCATTGGTTCCGAGCCCGCCTTCTCCACCCGTCCCGGCGAGATACTGGCCGGCGCCGAGTTCTACACCTACGACGACAAGTACAAAAACGGCGTCAGCGAGACCCTGATCCCGGCCCGTCTGTCGGAGGAGAAGCTGGACGAAGTCAAGGACTACGCCGCCCGGGCTTACACCGCCGTGGGCTGCGAGGGCCTGGCCCGCTGCGACTTCTTTGTGGAGCGCGGCACCGGCCGGGTGCTGATCAACGAGATCAACACCTTCCCCGGCTTTACCTCTATTAGTATGTATCCGAAACTGATGGAGCACGAGGGCACTCCCCTGCCCCAGCTCATCGACCGCCTTGTTGCCCTTGCCATGGAAAGGGCGGTGGCCCACCATGGATAACCGCCCCATCGGCGTCTTTGACAGCGGTCTGGGCGGTCTGACCGGCGTGCGGGAACTGCGCAAGCAGCTCCCCGGCGAGGACATCGTCTATTTCGGCGACACCGGCCGGGTGCCCTACGGCAGCCGCAGCCATGAAACCATCCTGCAGTATGCACGCCAGGACATCGCGTTTCTGCTGTCCCAGAACGTCAAGTGCATCATGGCGGCCTGCGGCACCGTTTCCAGCACCTACCCCGCCGAGGAAGCTGCCCAGCTCCCCGTCCCCTATCTGGGGGTGGTGACGGCGGCGGCCCGCCGGGCGGCCCGCGCCACCCGCAGCCGGAAGATCGGCGTCATCGGCACTGCGGCCACCATCCGCTCCCACAGCTACGAACAGCTGCTGCGGCGTCTGGTGCCGGGAGCGGAGATCACCGCACGGCCCTGTCCCCTCTTTGTTCCCCTGGTGGAGAACGGCTATGTGGACGGCTCCGCCCCCGACCGCCAGCAGGTGACCCGCCTGGTCATCGCCCAGTATCTAGAGGAGATCCGGGCCGCCGGGGTGGACACCCTGGTGCTGGGCTGCACCCATTACCCCCTGCTGGCCGGGATGATCGGCGAGTACATGGGGCCCTCGGTCACCCTCATCGACCCGGGCAGCGCCGCCGCCGACGATCTGAGCCAGCTGCTCAGCAGCAAGGGTCTGCGGGCCAACCGCACCCAGGGCACCACCCATTTCTTTGTGAGCGATGTGCCCGACAGCTTCGTCCAGACCGCCGACCTGTTCCTGGGCGAATACCGGGGCGGCACCGCGGAACAAATCTGCATCGACAAATACTGAGGACATCAACACCGTGAGCAAAGCCTTAAAGGAAAACTATATTATTCGGATTAAAAGTCAAATCGAGCAGGACGGCGAAACCGAGCAGGTGGAGCTGATGACCCGCGGCAGCTTCACCATGCGGGAGGGCAGCTACTATATCACCTACCGGGAGACCGAGACCACCGGCTATGAGGGCTGTGTCACCACCCTCAAGCTGGCGGCCGATTCCAGCCGGGTGGCCATGCTGCGCTTCGGGCCCCAGAGCAGCCAGCTCATCATCGAAAAGGGCCGGCGCAACCTCTGCCACTACGAGACCGGCTACGGCTCGGTCACCCTGGGGGTGACGGCCGACAGCATCGAGTGCGGCCTGAACGCCAAGGGCGGCGTGGCCCGATTCAGCTATCTGCTGGACGGGGACGTCTCCACCCTCATCAGCAAAAACTCCCTGGAAGTCACCGTCACCCATGTCAACTGAGGAGCCCGGCGCGGTTTCTGCCGCTCCCCGCCGCCTGTTTTGATTGGACCAAGAGAAAGGAATCATTACCCTATGAGCAATGCAACTTACCCCGCTTTTGAGAATTACAACCCCCGTCAGGCCGCTCTGGCCCAGGCCCGCGACCTGCTGACTCAGGCTGCGCAGGCCGCTATGGAGGCCGGCGACCTGCCTGCCGCCGAGCTGCCCGCCTTCATCGTGGAGGTTCCCGCCGACACCAAGAACGGCGATATTGCCTCCAACATCGCCATGGCCGGCGCCCGCACCTGGCACAAGGCCCCCAAGATGATCGCCGAGGCCATTCTGAGCCACCTGCCCTCTCTGTCGGAAAGCTGCTTCACCAAGGCCGAGACCGCCGGCCCCGGCTTCATCAACCTGTTCCTGGCTCCCGCCTTCTGGGCTGGCGTGGCCCTGGCTGCCTGCTCCAACCCCCGCTATGGCCGGACCGATTACGGCCAGGGCAAGCGCTACAACGTGGAATTCGTTTCCGCCAACCCCACCGGCCCCATGCACATGGGCAACGCCCGCGGCGGCGCTCTGGGTGACTGCCTGTCCGCTGTTCTGGAGTGGGCCGGCTACGACGTCACCCGTGAGTTCTATATCAACGACGCCGGCAACCAGATCCAGAAGTTCGGCAAGAGCCTGGCCATCCGCTACCTGCAGCACTACTACGAGGAGAACGAGTATCCCCTGCCCAAGGAGTGCTACCAGGGCGGCGACATCACCCTGCTGGCTCTGGAGTTCGCAGCCAAGGAGGGCGACAAGTACGCCGTTCCCTGCCGCGGCCTGAAGGACGAGGCTCTCTATGAGAGCGAGGCTTTTGCCGCCCTGAAGGACGCTCTGGTGGGTTACGCCCTGCCCAAGAACATCGCCGCCCTCAAGACCGACCTGGGCAAGTACCGCATTCAGTACGACGTCTGGTTCCCTGAGAGCACCCTGCACAACTCGGGCGCCGTCATGAACGTGGTGAACCAGCTGCTGGAGAAGGGCGCCTGCTACAAGGCCGAGGACGGCGCCATCATGTACCGCAGCGCCCAGTACGCTGCCAAATACGGCGCTGCCAACAAGAAAAAGACCGACGACGGCGCCGAGGAGGACAAGGACGAAGTCCTGGTCCGCGCCAACGGCATCCCCACCTACTTTGCCGCCGACATCGCCTACCACTACAACAAGCTGGCCGACCGCAACTTTGACAAGGCCATCGACGTCTGGGGCGCCGACCACCACGGCCATGTGGCCCGCATGAAGGGCGCCATGGACGCCATCGGCCTGGACGGCAGCCGTCTGGACGTGGTGCTGATGCAGATGGTCAACCTGATGCAGAATGGCCAGCCCGTCCGCATGTCCAAGCGCACCGGCAACGCCATCACCCTGACCGACCTGCTGGAGGAGGTGCCCATCGACAGCGCCCGCTTCCTCTTTAATATGCACGAGGCCGGCAGCAGCATCGACTTCGATCTGGACCAGGCCGTCAAGACCGACAACGACAACCCGGTCTACTACGTCCAGTACGCTCACGCCCGCATCTGCTCTATCCTGCGCAAGCTGGAGAGCGAGGGCGTGGAGTTCCTGGGCGCAGAGAACACCGACGCCACCCTGCTGACCGATCCCGCCGAGCTGGATCTGATCCGGATGCTGGCCGCCTTCCCCCAGGAAATCGTCATGGCCGCTGAAAAGTACGATCCCAGCCGGATCAACCGCTTTGTCATCGACCTGGCCAGCGCCTTCCACCGGTTCTACGGTAGCTGCCGCATCCAGGGCGCTGATCCCGCCCTGCAGCAGGCCCGCATCGCCCTGTGCATCGGCGTGCGCAACGTGATCCGCAACGTGCTGACCATGTTCAAGATCAACGTCCCCGACAAGATGTAAGCCCTTTCCCCGCACTTCGTGTGCGGGGATTTTTGTTTTCGGTCTGTTCACACTTTATACAACGTTTTATCCACAAGTAAAATCAAAACTATACAAAATCACAAGATATTCCTTGTGGATTCTGCGAATGGACAGCGGCCACCCTTTCGGATATAATATAGCCAGAAACCAAGAAAGTACAGCAGAGGATCAAAGGTGATCCAATCCCGCTGACTTAAAAGGAGAAAGGAGCGAAGACCGATGGTTGATACGACACCCGCACAGTTCGGACAGACTGTCGGGAATTGCTGAAAAAGCGAAAAGCCGCTTACCAGTACGGGATGTTTCCCCCGCATTTAGTAAAAATCTAAGAGATTTAAAGCGAAGTCTTTAGCATATATTAAGCGATTTACGAACAGTCTGTCGAGAAAGTCCCCTGGCGATTCAAATAGATCCGCAGGAAGTGATTCATATGATGAAAGCCTTTTTACGGATACCTGTATTTGAATAGCACGGAAGGAGCTACTCCAATGATTTAAGTAGTCGTGGCCTCAAGGCAGGCGTAAACCCTCAGATTGGCAAGGATGCACAGCAAATCAAGGCTGGACCTGCATTCGATCGATCAAAAGTGCCGGAAGCATAGTCGGAAGGCAGACCTCTTCCCTGTAAGGTGTCAATTTGGAGGAGACGGAATCTGAAAAAGGTGGTTCCAGTAAGAGCCGCTGTTCAGAGTCTGAATCCATCTGGAAATTGCAGACAGGAAAAAGATCCATTGGCTTGATTGGCGGCGATGTGCCCCAACAAAGCATCCCCGGATCGAAGCAAAATGCACTGGATGCCGTAACGATTGCGAAACACCCTTCCCTGAAAGATCTGAAAAACAACAGAAGCCCTTGAGGTAATCTTTCAAAGCTGAATAATTCCCCTATCCGAACAACGGTCATTCAAATAAATCAGCACCCCCGAGAGGATGATCCCCCATGAAAGTCCCTGTATGGATGCAGATATTTGAGTAACACGGAGGGAGTACTCCAATGATTTAGGTAACTTGTCCCCTGGAGTGATTCAATCGAAAGAATGTGTTTCTATGAAGATGCTTCGTAAGACGCAATCCAACGATTCGGATGAGGCTTGAAACCAATGTACTAGTTAAATCGGCGATCCCCTACCCTATCATTTCCTAAGCATAAGGAAAGGCCAACAATCTTATGAAAGGCAAGGTCAACTCCGAAAAATAGGTAAATGTGAGGCAAAGAGGCTATGACTCCGAAGAAGTAAGTATCCTGGCGGATGAGAGGCTTGCAACCGCTCTCATCCGCCAGGTTTTTTTGTTTTGTCCGGGCTTCCCCGCCTCTGCCTTTGGCAGAGAGGCCGCATCCGAAGCTGACGCCGGCCCCCGACCGGTCCCACAAGAGAGAAAAGGACTGAGAACAACCATGGACGAGACCATGCACTTTGACGCAGGCTTGCTGCTCGAATACCAGGAACTGCTCCAAACCACCCGGCTGATCGCCTGCTACCGGGAATTCATCCGCCTGTTCCGCTGGGTTCGCGTGGAGCTCGAAAAGAGGATGCCGGAATACAAGTTTCAGGGCAGCATCACCGAAAACGGCATGGACTTCTCCTATTTCCAGTTCACCAGTCCAGAGCTCAAGGAAAAAGGACTGAAAGCGGCGGTGGTGTTTGTCCACCGGGATTTTCAGTTTCAGGTGTGGGTTTCCGGGTTCAACCGGCGGTATCAGGCCCACTATTGCGATGTGTGGAAGGATCAGCCCCTCCCCTTCGAGCTGACTGGCAGCCCCGCCCAAACCGACTACATCCTGCGCGCCCCGCTGAAGGAGCCGGCCAACCTCTCGGACGGAGCCGCCCTGCTGGACCAAATCCAAGCTCTCGCCGAAAACCTGCTGCAATTCGTTGAAGCCAACCTTTAACCGGCGCCGCCGGTATAAAAGCGGTTTCCGGCGGTCCGGGGCAGGGGCTCTCCCCGCCCTGCCGGAAAGGCAGATGACCCCGCCGGGGAAATCCCCTGTTGACAAACGGCCCCGCTTCTCCTATAATAGCCATGATACACAATCGGCTGTGAAGAGAAGAGTACGCGTCCAGTGATCCTTTCAGAGAGCCCGCGGCGGTGGAACCGGGCAGGCATCGGGGCGCCGAAGATGGTCTCGGAGCCGCACAGGCAAACGGATTCCCTGAGCCTGTGCCGGGTGCGCCCGTTACAGCGTCCGGCTGTACCTGCCCTTTGGGCCGGGATGCAGCATCGAGGCCGCGCCCCGCGAGGAGCCGGCGAACCAAGGTGGTACCACGGAAGTATTCCGCTCCCGTCCTTGCTGGGCAAAGGCCCCCGCGAGGACGGGAGTTTTTACTTCCTCTAATGTACACGCAATGGGCCTGCACGCCGCCGGCGGGCAGGTTCCAACGGGAAAGGGAGAATCAAAACCATGTCTGAACAGAAAAAGTTCTACATCACCACCCCCATCTACTACCCCAGCGACAAGCTGCACATCGGCCACAGCTACACCACCGTGGCCTGTGACGCACTGGCCCGCTTCAAGCGGATGCAGGGGTACGATGTGATGTTCCTGACCGGCACCGATGAGCACGGCCAGAAGATCGAGGACAAGGCCGCTTCGGCCGGCATGCAGCCCAAGGAGTACGTGGACCAGATCGTGGCCACCGTCAAGGATCTGTGGAAGCTGCTGGACGTCAGTTACGACCGCTTCATCCGCACCACCGACGACTACCACATGGAGTCCTGCCAGAAGATTTTCACCAAGCTGTATGAGCAGGGCGACATCTACAAGGGCGAGTATGTGGGCCACTACTGCAAGCCCTGCGAGAGCTTCTGGACCGACAGCCAGCTGGTGGACGGCAAGTGCCCCGACTGCGGCCGCGAGGTCTACGACGCCCACGAGGAAGCCTACTTCTTCCGCACCGGCAAGTATGCCGACCGTCTGCTCAAGCTGTACGAGGAGAACCCCCAGTTCATCCAGCCCGAGAGCCGCAAGAACGAGATGATCGCCTTCATCAAGCAGGGCCTGCAGGACACCTGCGTCTCCCGTACTTCGGTCAAGTGGGGCATCCCCGTTCCCTTTGACCCCAAGCACACCATGTACGTCTGGGTGGACGCTCTGAGCAACTATATTTCGGCTCTGGGCTACGGCAACGACACCTACCACGACTACGACAAGTTCTGGCCCGCAGACCTCCACATGGTGGGCAAGGAAATCCTGCGTTTCCACACCATCCTGTGGCCGGCCATGCTGATGGCTCTGGATCTGCCCCTGCCCAAGCGCGTCTTTGGCCACGGCTGGCTGCTAATGAACGGCGGCAAGATGTCCAAGTCGGTGGGCAACGTGGTGGACCCCGTCATCCTCTGCGACCGTTACGGCGTGGACGCCATCCGCTACTTCCTGCTGCGTGAGATCCCCTTCGGCAACGACGGCATGTTCACCAACGAGGCCCTGATCAACCGTATCAACAGCGATCTGGCCAACGACCTGGGCAACCTGCTCAGCCGCACCGTGGCCATGTGTGAGAAGTACTTCGGCGGCACGGTGGCCAAGTCGGTCTCCTCCGATCCTCTGGACGCCGAGCTGGAGCAGATGATCAACGCTCTGCCCGCCAAGGTGGCCGAGGACATGGACAACCTGACCATTCCCCAGGCTCTGACCGAGATCTTCGCCGTGGTCCAGCGCGCCAACAAGTATATCGACGAGACCGCCCCCTGGGCCCTGGCCAAGGACCCCGCCAACGAGGGCCGTCTGAGCTGCGTCCTGTATCACCTGTGCGAGGCCCTGCGGGTCTGCGCCATCCTGCTGAATGCTTATCTGCCCTCCACTGCGCCCAAAATGATGGAGCAGCTGGGTCTGTCGGCTGATAATCTCCAGCTGGATCAGGCCGCCTACGGTCTCCAGGAGAGCTACACCGTCCACAAGGGCGATCCCCTGTTCCCCCGCATCGACGTGGCCAAGGAAATCGCTCACCTGAAGGCAGAGGACGAGAAGCGCAAGGCTAAGGCCGAAGCCGCCCAGAAGGCCAAGGAAGCCAAGGAGGCAGCCGCCGCCAAGGCCGACCAGCCTGCCGCCGCCATTGAGCACGAGGCTGAGATCGACTTCGACGACTTCTGCAAGGTGGAGATGCGTGTGGCTGAGATCCGGGCCTGCGAGACCATCAAGGAGAGCAAGAAGCTGCTGCACCTGACCGTCTTTGACGGCGAGCGGGAGCGCTGCATCCTCTCGGGCATCGCCAAGTGGTACAGCCCCGAGGACCTGATCGGCAAGAAGGTGGGCATTGTGGCCAACCTGGCCCCCCGTCCCATGATGAAGGGCAAGTATGTCAGCGAGGGCATGATCGTGGCAGCCGATACCGCCGACGGCGGCTGCACCATCGCCTTCTACCCCGATGAAGCTCCCGCCGGCAGCCGCATCCACTAACAGGAGGGCCCATCTTGCTGACTGACAAAACCTCACGCACTGCCAAGCTGGACGCATTGTTCGCCACACCGGTCTTTGCTGTGATCTTTGCCTTCCTCTGCAACTGCTTCTGGGGCTCGGCCTTCCCCTTCATCAAGATGGGGTACCGGCTCTTCGCCATTGACTCCGCCGACACCGCCTCCATCCTCTGCTTTGCAGGGGTGCGGTTCATGCTGGGCAGCCTGCTGGTTCTGCTGGCCGGCGCCCTGTTGGAAGGGCATCTGCCCTCCCTGCCCAAGGGCAAGGTCCTGGCTGAGTGCTGCGCTCTGGGCCTGTGGCAAACCACCACCCAGTACGCTTTCTACTATGCAGCCGTGGCCCTGCTGACCGGCGCCTTCGGCGGCATCCTCAACAGCACCCAGAGCTTTCTGGGCGTGATTCTGGCCCATTTTCTCTACCAGTCTGACCGGATGACCCCCGCCAAAGCGGCGGGCTGTGCCGTGGGCTTTGCCGGAGTGCTGGTGGCCACCATCGGCAACCACGGCAGCGGCAGCGGCTGGGGCATCTTCTGCATGATGGCCGCCACCGTGATTTTCACCGTCTCAGGCCCCTGGAACAAGTCGGTCACCAAGAAGGCCGACAGCTTTATGGTCTGCTTCCTCAACCTGGGCGTGGGCGGTCTGGCCCTGCTGATGCTGGGCCTGGCCATGGGCGGCTCCCTCCATCCCCAGAGCCCCATGGGCGTCCCGGTGCTGCTGTATCTGGCCTTCGTGTCGGGGGCCGGGTACGTGCTGTGGGCCCTGCTGATGAAGAACAACCCCGTCAGCCGGATCAGCGTCTTTGGTCTGGTGAACCCGGTGGTGAACGTCCTGCTGTCCGCCCTGCTGAACGGCGAGCCCCTGTTTGAGTGGCAGTACCTGGCCGCTCTGGTGCTGGTCTGCGTGGGCATCTGGCTGGTCAACCGCAAGGGAAAGGAGGCCAGGGCATGAGCGTTTATCCCTCTGCCGGGCCCATCTTTGACACCCACGCACACTATTCTTCCGGCGCCTTCAACGCCGACCGTTACGACCTGATGGACAGCCTGCCCGCCAAAGGCGTGGTGGGGATCTGCGAACAGGCCACCCACTCGGGGGACGCCCCCCGGTGCCTGGAACTGGCCCACCGCTACCCCTGGGTTTACGCTGCCATCGGCATCCACCCCGAAAGCCTTCTGCCCGCCGACCGCTGCGGCGACCAGCCCCCCGCCCCCACCATTTCGGTCTACGGCGGGGACTGGGCCGCGGAAATGCGGGCCCTGGCCCCCTACTACGACGACCCCAAGGTGGTAGCCGTGGGCGAATGCGGCCTGGACTACCACTGGCCGGTGCCCAAAGACGCCCAGCTGGCCCTCTTTGAGGCGGAAATCCGTCTGGCTCTGGAGCTGGACAAGCCCATCGTGGTCCACGACCGGGAGGCTCACGCCGACGTCTACGCCCTGCTGAAAAAGTATCAGCCCAAGGGAATTCTCCACTGCTATTCCGGCAGCGCCGAGGACGCCCTCTGGCTGGTGAAGCAGGGCATCCGGGTCGGTCTGGGCGGGGCGGCTACCTTCCGTGGGGCCAAGCGGGCCGCCAAGGTCATCGACGCCCTGCCGCTGGACGCCCTCCTGCTGGAAACCGACTGCCCCTACATGGCTCCCGAGCCGGTCCGGGGCACCCGGTGCGACAGCTCCCTCATCGCCTACGTGGGCGACTATATCGCCCAGCGCAAGGGGGTTGCCCCCGAGGAGGTCTTTGCCCGGACCGCCGCCAACGCCCGCCAGGTCTTTGGCCTGGACTGAAACCCACTGACCCGCGGCCGGCCCGCCGGCTGCTGATGTATTTCATTGTCAGAAACAAAGGAGATTGTCTTATGAAAGCTCGTATTCCGCAGCATCGCGAATTCATCATCAACTTCCCCGACAGCGTCGATCAGGCCAAGGCCAGCGAAGGCTGGGCCAAGCTGACCCAGATCGTCGAGGACTACAAGAAGGCCCACAACGGCGCTTCGGTCTACGCTCCCACCTTCATCGAGGACTGTGAGCCCGAGGTCAAGAAGCTCCAGGAGGAGTACGGCTTCGAGTACACCATCGAGTACGTGAAGTAAGCTGTCCAAACAAAAATTCCCCGGCGAATGATCCGCCCGCTTTTCTGCGGGGGCACTCGCCGGGGAATTTTGTTTCTGTATTTACTGCTTTTCCACCTTGCTCAGCAGGATGCGGTCGTTGTCCAGCTCCTCGCCGGCGCTCTGGCGGAAGCGTTCCAGCAGGTCATCCACCGTCATCTTGCTGCGCTCCTCGCCCTGAACGTCAAAGACGATCCGTCCGCCGTTCATCATCAGGGTGCGGTTGCCCAGCTCCAGAGCCTGGTGCATATTGTGGGTCACCATCAGGCAGGTGATCTGCTTTTCGGCCACAATGCTGCGGGTCATTTCCAGGACCTTGTCGGCGGTGGCCGGGTCCAGGGCCGCCGTGTGTTCGTCCAGCAGCAGCAGCTTGGGGGTCACCAGGGTGGCCATCAGCAGGGTCAGGGCCTGGCGCTGGCCGCCCGACAAAAGGCCCACCGGCTGTTTCATCCGGTCTTCCAGGCCCATTCCCAGCAGGGACAGCCGCTCCCGGAAGAACTCCTTATCCTTGCGGGAGATGCGGGAGAAATAGGCCCGCTGGGCGGTGCCCGCCCGCAGATAGGCCAGGGCCAGGTTTTCCTCGATGGTCATGTTGGGGGCGGTGCCCTTGAGGGGGTCCTGGAACAGGTGGCCGATCACCTTGCTGCGCCGGAACTCAGGGGTGAAGGTGATGTCCTCCCCGCCCAGGAGGATGCAGCCCTCGTCGGCGATGAACCCGCCGGTGATGGCGTTGAACAGGGTGGATTTGCCGGCGCCGTTGGAGCCCACGATGGTGGCGAAATCACCCTTTTCCAGGGCCAGATCCACGCCGGCCAGGGCGACTTTTTCGTTGACGGTGCCCGGGTTAAAGGTTTTCCGGACACCCTTCATTTCCAGCATCCGCATCAGACTGCCTCCTTTTTGCCGTGGGTCTGGGCGTGACGGACCCGGGCCTCCTGTTTGCGCTTTTCAAAGGCGATCTTCTGGCGGATGGCGGGCATCGAGATGGCCACCGCCACGATCAGGGCGGACACCAGTTTCATGGCTGCGGCGGGGACGTTGAACCGCAGGGCCACCGCCACGATAAAGCGGTACAGGCAGCTGCCAAAGACCACGCCCAGCACCCGGCAGACCATGGTCCGCTTGCCCAGCAGGGTCTCGCCGATGATCAGCGAAGCCAGGGCGATGGTCACCATGCCGGTACCCACATTGATGTCACAGCTCTTCTGGTACTGGGCCAGCAGAGCGCCCGACAGGGCGGTCAGGCTGCCCGAAATGCACAGGCCCACCATGATGGTGTAGGACGGGTCGATGCTGGAAGCCCGGACCATGGCGGAATTGTCGCCGGTGGCCCGGATGGACAGGCCCAGCCGGGTGCCCAGGAACCAGATCATCAGGGCACAGGCGACGGCAATGACGATCGCCGCCAGCAGCAGCTGATACCAGCCGCCCGCAAAGGTCAGCGCCCCTTTGGCGAGGGAAAAGACCGTGTCCACCTTCACCAGGCTCATGTTGGACGAGAAGCCCATCACCGCCAGGTTGATGGTGTACAGGCCGGTGTTGACGATGATGCCGGCCATGATGCTCTCCACCCCCAGCTTGGTTTGGAGAAAGGCTGTGATGAAGCCGGACAGCACCCCGGCCGCCATGGCGGCAAAGAGGGCCAGGAAGGGGTGTCCGGTGACGGCCACCTGGCAGCAGACGGCGCAGCCCAGTGTGAAGCAGCCGTCGGTGGACAGGTCCGCGATGTTCAGGATGGAATAGCTCAGAAACAGCGCCAGGGCCACCAGAGCGTAAATACAGCCCAGTTCCAGCGCTGACTGCAGGACGTTGACGGAAAAAATACTAGCCAGCATGTTTGTTCAAAACTCCCTCACTCAGATTCCCGGCACAGAGGCCGGATCAGGCAAACTCCTCAGCGGTGGTGATCTCCTCCACGCTGGTGCAGTAGGGCTCAAAGGCGGCCTTGACGGCCTCCACATCCAGACCCAGGGCCTCGCAGGTCTCGGTGTTGAGGGTGGCGGTGCCGTTGTCAAAGGTGCGGTAGGGCATCTCCGCGATGCTCTTGCCGTCGCACAGCAGCTCCACCACCATGTCGGCGGTGGCCTCGCCCAGCTGGACGTAATCCACGCCGTAGCCCATGAACGCGCCGTTCAGCGCGAAGCTGTCTGCACCGGTGTAGTGCTGGATGCCCGCCTCGATCATGGTCTCATAGATGGCCAGCTCGGCGGTCATGATGGTATTGTCGGTGGGGGTGAACACCACCTTCACCCCGCTGGCGGCCAGAGCTTCCACAGCCATCTGGACCTCGGCGGTGTTGGTGCCGTTCTTTTCGATGCAGGAGATGCCGTTGGCGTCGCAGAACGCCTTGGCGTCGGCGATGGCCTGGGTGGAGGAATCCTGGCCCAGGTCATACAGCAGGCCGATCTGGGTGATATCGGGATTGACCGCCAGGATCAAGTTCATGATGGCGTTGGTGTCCAGGGCGTCGGAGGTGCCGGTGATGTTGTCCAGCCCGTCAAAGCCGGCGCCCACCGGGTCGGTGACGGCCGAGTAGATGACGGGGATATCGGTGTCCTCCACGGCGGCCAGCATAGTGGTGGCCGAGGGAGTGGCCACTGCCACGATCACGTCCACGTCGTCTGCCACCAGGTCGGCGCCGATCTGGTTCAGGTTGGACTGGTCCGCCTGGGCGTTGGAGTAGTAGTCCGCATAGTTGAAGGTCACGCCGCGCTCCGCGCCCACTGCATCCAGCCGGGCCTCCAGAGAGGCCACAATCTGATTCAGGGAGGCGTCATCCACATAGTTGACAATGCCCACCTTGTACACGTCGCCCGAAGCGGCGGCCGAAGAAGTCCCTGCGGCTGCAGAGGACCCGCTGGAGGATGCGCCGCAGCCGGTCAGGGCCAGGGCGGACAGGGCAGCGGTGGAATAGACGGCGGCCTGGAGGAAGCTGCGGCGGGAAATCATCTTGCTGTGTTTCATGGTATAAGCTCCTTTCGTGGGTGAAGGCTGGGAGCGGTATACAAAAGGCCCGCTCCGCCTTGTCTGCGGAACGGGCCTCTTAAAACAAAACGACCCGTCCCTGTGTTCGACCACAAGGACAGGATCGGTTAAAACGATTCTGCGGTGCCACCTTGCTTGCTCTGCTTCCATGTAGAGCCTCTCACGGGGAGCCAACACTCCCCTGCCCTGTAACGGGAGACACCCGTCCTAAGCTACTGGGGTTCATCACCCGTTCGCCTGGCCCTCGGCGACCCATAACTTCTGTCGTGCACCACCCGTTCCCATCATTCCGGGCTCTCTGAAGGAGCACCAACCAGAGTCTCTTTCGCCTCATCGGTTTGATTGCATTATACACTTTAACGGCGTAAAGTCAAGATACAAATTTTTACCTGTGATTAATTTCAGTTGAGTTCTCTTCACATATACGCATCCGAATGGACCGGGGCGCCTCCTGGGCGGCGGCCAAATCGTCGAATTCCACCAGGGCGCGGTCCTCCAGCTGCCAGCCATGGGCCGCCGCTTCCTCCCGCAGCAGCTTCCGGCGGCTGTCCAGCCACTCCCAGCACACCGGCCCGCTGGTGGTCTCATACAGGCACAGATAGTCGCCCGCCTCCACCCGGATGGGGCCGTCTTTCTGTTTCTGATAGAGAAAGCGCCTCTCCCCCTCGGCACACATCCCGGTGCCGGGGCCGTCGGTCAGGTAATTGACGATGATATTGCTTCCCCGCTCCATCTCCTCGTGAGTCATCAGGACGGCCATCCGCTCCTCCGGCCGGTAAAGGCGCTGGGGGCCCTTGTCGCACCACGCGAGAAAATCCCGGTTGGTGGTCTGGAGGGATTCCAGCAGCGCCCGGCGGGATTCCAGCTGGGCGATTCGCCGGTCCAGCTCCTCCCGCTGGGCGGTGAAAATCTGGTCCAGCCGCTCCAAATCTCCCTCCCCCAGATACTCCCGGATCACCTGCAGCGGCACCCCCAGGTCCCGCAGGGTAATGATGAGGGCCAGACGGTCCAGCTGGAAGGGCGTATAAAACCGATAGCCTTTTTCGTTCACATAGGCCGGGCGGAACAGCCCGATTTCATCGTAGTAGTGCAGAGTCTTTTTGTTGACCCCGGCCAGGGCGGCAAAAGCCGCCGCCTGCAGATAGCTCTCTTTCATATTTCCCCCTTGACTGTCCAGCTGCTGGATAGTTTATGATAGGCTCAGGATATCAGAAATCCCCACATTTTGCAACCGGAGGGAATCCATTATGTCTGCTGCATCCAACCGCGATCTTCTGGCCGGGCCGGTACGTCCTGCCCTGCTTCGCTTTGCCGGGCCGGTGATCCTGACCATGGTGGCCACCCAGCTCTACACGGTGGCCGACACCATGATCATCGGCCTGTGTCTGGACGCCAACGCCCTGGCCGCCGTCTCCAACGCCTCCACCGCCCTGATGGTCTTTATGTTTATTTCCGGCGGAATGGAACTGGGCGGCGGCCTGCTGCTGGCCGCCCGGCGGCCCACCTCCTCCCCCGACCAGCTGTCGGCCATCATCTACAATCTGCTGTTCATTGACGGGGTCATCGGCCTGATCCTGACTGCCGCCGGCCTGGGCAGCGCCGAATGGCTGCTGCGGCTGATCCACACCCCCGCCGAGATCCTGCCTCAGGCGGCGGCCTACATCCGCTTTTATATGGCGGGCATGCCCTTCCTGATGCTCTACGACCTGTCCAAACAGCTCATCATGGGCTGCGGCAACTCCAAAACCCCGCTGTTTGCGGTGCTGGGCACCTCGGTGCTGAACGTCCTGCTGGATCTGGCGCTGGTGGGGCCCTTCGGGGTGGTGGGCGCCGCCGGGGCCACCGCCTTTTCCCAGGTGGTGGGCTGCGTGTTCATCCTGTGGTATCTCCGCCGCACCCTGCTGACGGGCCCCTTCCGCTTTTCCATGCTGGAGCGCCAGTACTGCTGGGATGTCTTCCGCCTGTCCGCCCCCAACGCCATCCAGCAGGCCAGCGGGCCGGTCAGCAGCATGGTCAAGCAGAGCCTGCTGGGCGGCATCGGCGTGGCCGCCATCGCCGGCTTCTCCTGCGCCAGCAAGATGTCCACCCTGCTGCTGATGCCGGTCTTTGGTTTCACCCAGGCCCTGGTCTTTTTCATCGCCCAGAACACCGCCGCTCACCAGGACGACCGGGTTCAGGACGGCGTGCGTCAGGCCCGGGGCATGATGCTGGTCTATGCCCTGGCGGTCTCGGTCAGCTGCATCCTGCTGGCCCGGCCGCTGCTGCGGCTCTTCACCAACGATCTGGACGCCATCGGCTACGGTGCCCTGCTCCTCAGCCGCCAGTCCATCGTCTACACCTTCACCGCCATGAAACACCTGCAGGAGGCCAGTCTCCGGGGCCGCCAGCAGATGGGTCTGTATCTGGCCTCCAACATCGGCGGCACTGCCTCCGACCTGGTGGCCTGCGTCCTGCTGGTACCGGCGCTGGGGTACAGTGGCTTCTACATGGCATCCTTCTTCAGCGCACCCTTCAGCTTCCTGCTGGCCACCGTCCTCCTTCGGGTTGGCTCCAGGCGCGCCGCCGGGTGACCCGCTGCCTCCCTATAAAAAAGGGCGGCCTCCTGCATTTTGCCGCAGGGGGCCGCCCGTTTGTTTTGTGAAAGGAAATCAGTGCTTGCGGCTCTTTCTCCGCTCCCAGAAGAACCAGCCGGTATAAATCAGCCAGACGGGAATGGCAATCAGAGTCACCGTCCGGCTCAGGGACAGCCCGGCCGGCGAATAGACAAAGTCAATATTGCTCCACCCGGCGGGGCAGAGAACCGCCATCATCCCGTTGTCCACCCGGAGGATTTCAGCCTCCTGGCCGTTGACGTAGGCGGTAAAGCCGTCGTCGTAAGGCACCGAGAAGAACACCAGATTCTCCCGGTCCAGCTGGATTTCGGCGCTGAAACCGGAATTGGTCATCACGAAATCGCTGCAGGCCGTCTCCCGCCGTTCGGCCACGTCCTGGACGTACCGCTCATAGGAGAAGTCGGTCAGGATGTGATCGGTGGCCGGGGTCAGGTACTGGCCGTATTTTTCGATGTCCTCCTCCGACAGGGCGATGGCCCGCAGCAGCAGGCCGCAGGCGTCCTGGGTGGTCATCTCGTCCAGGATATCCTGGTTGACGTAGTAGTCGTAGGTGAATCCCATGGGCAGATAGTTGTCGTTTTCATAGACCGCCATGCCCGAGACGGTGTCCCAGTAGGTCCAGCCCTGACCCACGGCCTCCTCAAAGTTGGCCCGCTGGTCCTCCGGCATCACCGTAAACCGGACGCTCAGCAGCCCCCGCAGGGCGTAGTAATAGACGTCGGGGTTGCTGCGGACGTCCCGGGTGAAGCCCAGGGAGGAGTAAAAGCTGAGGATGCTGGGGGCCACCGTACTGTCAAAGAACTGCAGGCAGCTCTTGTCCATCCAGAGGCCCAGATTGTCGTGGGCGTTGTAGGTGTCCACCCGCCAGTCCCCCTCAGGGAAAGCCTCCTGCAGGTCCAGAGAGGCCTGATACTGGTCCACCAGGTCGCTGTCGTAGGTCCACTGGCCAAACTTGCCGATGCCGATATGGACGCACCCGAACACGCAGCTGAAGGCCAGCACGGCGGCCAGCATCCGCTGGCGGAACCGGCCCTCGTGGGCCCGGTCCTGCACCACCCAGCGGTAAATCACCAGGCCTACCAGGCCAAAGCCCAGGACTGCCAGGTACTGGTCGGGGTTCTCCAGCACGCCGATGCTCCAGCCGTCCTCCCCGTTGTTCACCGGCACCAAGGCGAAGGCCAGGGTGGCCATCATCAGCCAGGCAATGACCCCGATGGGGCGTTCCAGGTCGGTGTCGGGGTCCTCCCATGCGTTGATGGTCATGGCCGCCAGAATCAGCACCGGCATATAGTACCACCGGGCGTAATAGCTGGCGTTGAAGGCATAAAAAGCGCTGTTCAGCACCGGCACCAGGGCGAAAACGGCGCAGACCGCCACAATCCGTTTCCGGCTGTCTCCCTGCCGCGCCCGCCAGTAGGCCAGCACACCCGCCAGGCTGCACAGGGGCAGGTAGGCGGTCATGCTGGTCCACTTGATGGTTCCCTCCGACCAGATGGAGACGATATAGGGCGAGTCGGGGGGCAGCAGCCAGCTGAACAGGATGGCGAAATACTGCTGCACCTTGGAATAGGTCAAAAAGCCCCAGCCCGAGGACACGTCGGTGGTGCGGGGGTTCTGCATCAGAGACAGGAAGGCCGGCCACACCAGCAGGCAGCCCATGGCCACACCCAGCAGGCTCTCAAAGGCCAGGGTGGCGAACAGCCGGGGGGGCAGCTTGATTTCCCCGGTGGTCACCTTGCAGACAAAGTAGATGATGAGGAACACCACCTGCCCCACAAAGAAAAAGTAGTTGTTCAGCAGGTTGATGGCCACAAAGAAGGCGAACAGCCCGTGTCTGCGGTTGTAGATGCACTCATCCAGAGCCCAGAGCATCCAGGGGAACAGGGCCAGCACATCAATGAAGTGGTTGAAAAAGATATTGTAGATGCCGAACCCGGAGAAGGTGTACAGGCAGGCGCCCAGCGCCGCATAGTCCAGGTTTTTCACGTAGCGGCGAAGGTAGAGATAGGCGCCGCCGCCCGCCACCGCAAACTTGAGCACCAGCAGCGGGCACATCAGGTAGGGCAGCCAGCTCTGGGGGAACAGGGTGGACAGCCAGAAGAAGGGCGAACCGTACAGGTAGAACGAATAGGCATTCATCACGCCGCTGCCCAGGTCGGTGGCCCAGGAGAAGGTGTTGGTGGGCAGCTGCTGGCCGTTGACGGAGGTCAGGCCGTCGGGGTAGCCGTTGCCCTTGACAAAGCCGTTCATATAGCGGTAAAAGCCAATCTGCTGGCCGTTGAAGTCGCCTGCATAATGGAAAAAGCCGCCGTCCACGATCTGGAACGGAAGGAAAATCAGTGCGGCCGTCAGAGCGCACAGCCCCACCGTCAGCCAGAAGCGGTCCCGCTGTCGCCCCAGAACCGGGCGCCGGGACAGATTTGCAAAGTCCATAGCTTTCCTCTTTTCTCTGCCGGAAGGTTCCCGCCCCGGAGGAGCGGTTATCAAACGATAGTATAGCATGTTTGCCCGGGCAAGAAAAGGGCGAAGTTTGGCCCTTGTCTTGACAAGAGGGCCCGGCAAAGGTATTTTGGTATCAAAAAACCGGCGGCACTGCGCCGCGCCGCCGGCCGGGAGGTTTTCTGTCTATGATCTACCCCTTCAATGCGCTGCTGGCCCGCATGAAGTACATCACCCGCTGGAGCCTGATGCACTCGGTGCGGGCCGAGTCCCTCAGCGAGCACACCTGCGACACCGCCCTCATCGCCCACACCCTCTGTCTGATTGCCCGGCGGTACACCGGCACCCCCTGCCGGCCCAAGACGGTGACGGTGGCGGCCCTCTACCACGACGCCTCCGAGATCATCACCGGAGACATGCCCACCCCGGTCAAGTACCGCAGCGACGTGCTGCGGGACGCCTACAAGGCCATCGAGCGGGAGAGCGCCGCCGCCATGGCCTCCATGCTGCCCCCCGAACTGGAGGAGGAAATCACCCCCTACATCACCGGGGACCTGCTCACCGCCCCCGAGCGAAAGCTGCTCAAGGCGGCCGACCGGCTCTCGGCCCTCATCAAGTGTCTGGAGGAGACCCGCAGCGGCAACCACGAGTTTGACGCCGCCCTGGCCCAGCAGAAAAAGTCCCTGAAAGAGATGCACTGCCCCGAGGCCGACTGGTTCATGGAGCACTGTCTCCCCTGCTACACCCAGAATCTGGACGAGCTGACCCACATCCGCTGAGCCGGCTCCCCAACAGAAAACCGTGCGCCCCCAGTTCTCCGGAAGCGCACGGTTTTGGTTTATCTGCTGCCATGGCAGGCGGTCAGGCCCGCCGGGCTCACTGTACGGTCAGCGGTCCCACTTGTCGCACAGGGCGTTGATCTGGTCGGCAAACTTGGCCAGGTCCTTGTTGGCGCCGCCCTCGTTGTGTTCGATGACCCGCATCAGGCGGCGGCCGGCGCTGACCAGCCGCTGATAGACCGCAGCCGCCCGGCTGAGGGTGGGCGTCGAGGCCCGGGCGACGGTGCGTTCCCGGCTGCCCTCGCTGAGGCAGACGGCCCCGTCGGCGCCCAGAGCCCACTGAGCCCCATTGTAGGGGGCGCAGGCGGTATAGCCCAGGCTCTGCAGGGTGTTGACGAACTCATCCTCCACCGCGTCGTCGCCGTGGTTGACAAAGACCCGCCGGGGCTTGGGTTCAAAGGAGTTCACCCATTTCAGCAGGCCTTCCCGGTCGGCGTGGCCGGACATGCCTCCGATCTGGGCAATCTCGGCCTGGACTTCGATCTCCTCGCCGAACAGCTTGACCCCTTCGATGCCCTCCAGCAGGGCCCGGCCCAGGGTGCCCACCGCCTGATAGCCCACAAACAGGATGGTGCACTCTTTGCGCCAGAGGTTGTGTTTCAGGTGATGGCGGATGCGGCCCGCGTCGCACATGCCGCTGGCCGACAGGATGACTTTGGGGGTCAGGTCGGCGTTGATCTCCCGGGACTCGTCGCTGGTGACGCTGACCCGCAGTCCCGCAAAGGTGATGGGGTCGATACCCGACGCCAGCAGGGCCCGGGTCTCGTCGTCAAAGCAGCTGGCGTCGGTGTCCCGGAAAATCCGGGTGGCCTCGATGGCCAGGGGGCTGTCCACATACACCGGGAAATTGCCGTGGCCGGTCACCAGCTTTTTCTCCTTGATCTCCCGCAGGAAGTACAGCAGCTCCTGGGTGCGGCCCACCGCAAAGCTGGGAATCACCACGTTGCCGCCCCGGTCAAAAGTCCGCTGCAGGATGGCGGCCAGCTGGCCGATGTAGTCGGGGCGGGGCGGATGGTTCCGGTTGCCGTAGGTGGACTCCATGATGACATAGTCCGCCTCGGTCAGATAGGTGGGGTCCCGCAGAATCGGCTGGTGCAGGTTGCCGATGTCGCCCGAAAAGACCAGTTTGGTGGTCTGTTCCCCTTCGGTGACCCAGATCTCGATGCTGGCCGAGCCCAGCAGGTGGCCCACATCGGTGAACCGCACCTCCACCCCCGGCGCAATCTCCACCCGCTTGTTGTAGTCCACGCCTTCAAGCAGGCGGATGGCTTCCTCTGCGTCCCGGACGGTGTAGTCCGGCTCCACCGGCGGAATGCCGGCACGGGCGTTTTTGCGGTTCTTCCACTCTGCTTCCGACTCCTGGATATGGGCCGAATCGCGCAGCATAATATCACAGAGCTGGCAGGTGGGCCGGGTGGCATAAATCTTGCCCCGGTAGCCCTGTTTGGCCAGCAGCGGCAGGTGGCCGCTGTGGTCAATGTGGGCATGGGTCAGCAATACCCCGTCGATCTCCCCCGGTCCCAGCGGCAGGGGCTGGTTCTCATAGACATCTTTGCCCTGCTCCATGCCGCAGTCAATCAGGAAATGCAGCCCACCCGTCTCCAGCAGGGTGCAGCTGCCCGTCACCTCATGGTTCGCACCTAAAAACGTGAGCTTCATCGTTATGTACCTCCATACCGCCCCGGAGGACCGGGACAGCTTTCTTTGTGGTATTTTAGTATTATTGTACCACAAGGTTGTCTTTCTTTTCCGCCCAAAATACGACCCGTATTCCGTCAAAACGCCGAAACCACGAAGTTTATTTTAGATAATCTTGACAAAGTCCCCGCTATGTTTTAAACTTATATGGTTGAAGTCCTTTCATCACCTTTTAGAGGATGGATCTGACAAGTCCGCAGCAGGGTTTTCCCTGATTTACAGGCCGCCGGGCTGCCGGCTTATCAGATCCATTCTGACGGCATATCGCGATGCAAATATAGAGAGGTTTGATTTTATGATTCGTAACGATTTGCGCAACGTAGCCATCATCGCTCACGTTGACCATGGCAAGACCACCCTGGTGGACGCCATGCTTCGCCAGAGCGGCGCATTCCGCGACAACCAGGTCGTGGCCGAGCGCGTCATGGACAGCGGCGACATCGAGCGTGAGCGCGGCATCACCATTCTGGCCAAGAACTGCTCCTGCAACTACAAGGGCGTCAAGATCAACATCGTCGACACCCCGGGCCATGCCGATTTCGGCGGCGAGGTGGAGCGCGTTCTGAAGATGGTCAACGGCGTTCTGCTGCTGGTGGACGCCGCCGAGGGCTGCATGCCCCAGACCCGCTTTGTTCTTCAGAAGGCTCTGCAGCAGAACCTGAGCCTGGTGGTGGCCATCAACAAAATCGACCGCCCCGATGCCCGCATCCAGGAGGTTGTGGACGAGGTGCTGTACCTGCTGATGGACCTGGGCGCTTCCGACGAGCAGCTGGAGTGCCCCATCCTGTACTGCTGCGGCCGCGCCGGCACCGCCAGCCTGGACCCCAACGTCCCCGGCACCGACCTGATCCCCCTGTTCGACACCCTGCTGAGCACCATCCAGCCCCCCGAAGGCGACCCCGAGGCTCCCTTCCAGATGCTGGTGTCCTCCATTGACTACAACGACTTCGTGGGCCGCATCGGCATCGGCCGCATCCAGAACGGCACCTGCCGCGTGGGCGAGGAAGTGGTGGTCTGCGACTGGCACGACCCCTCCGTCAGCATGAAGGGCCGTCTGACCAAGCTGTATGACTTCCAGGCCAACGGCCGCGTCCCCTGCGACAACATCACCGCCGGCGACATCGTGGCCTTCTCGGGCCTGCCCGATGTCACCATCGGCAACACCCTGTGCGCTCCCTCCAAGGTGGAGCCCCTGCCCTTCGTCAAGATCAACGACCCCACCGTTGAGATGACCTTCTCGGTCAACGACAGCCCCCTGGCCGGCCGTGAGGGCAAGTACGTCACCAGCCGCCAGATCCGCGACCGTCTGCAGCGCGAGCTGCTGAAGGACGTGGCTCTGAAGGTGGAGGACTCCGCCACCACCGACTCCTTCCGGGTCATGGGCCGCGGCGAGATGCACCTGTCCATCCTGATCGAGACCATGCGCCGCGAAGGCTATGAGCTGCAGGTCTCTCCCCCGCACGTTCTGACCAAGGTCATCGACGGCAAGACCTACGAGCCCATGGAGCAGGTGGTCATCGACGTGCCCACCCAGTACCAGGGCGCTGTCATGACCGGTCTGGGCCAGCGCAAGGCCATCCTGCAGCAGATGGACCCCCTGGGCGACACCCGCGTCCGTCTGGTGTTCCGTATGCCCAGCCGCGGCCTGTTCGGCTACCGCAACCAGTTCCTCACCGATACCCACGGCGAGGGCGTCATCAACCAGATCTTTGACGGCTATGATCTGTGGGCCGGTATGATCCCCAACCGTTCCACCGGTTCTCTGGTCAGCTTTGAGACCGGCGACTCGGTCACCTACGGCCTGTTCAACGCGCAGCAGCGCGGCACCCTGCTGATCGGACCCGGCGAGAAGGTCTACGAGGGCATGGTCATCGGCTACACCCCCACCGGCGAGGATGTGGACGTCAACGTCTGCAAGACCAAGCACCTGACCAACACCCGTGCTTCCGGCTCGGACGACGCTCTGCGTCTGGTGCCCATCAGCCGCCTGAGCCTGGAGGGCTGCCTGGAGTTCCTGGCTCCCGACGAGCTGCTGGAGGTCACCCCCAAGAGCCTGCGCATCCGCAAGCAGATCCTGAACCACGAGCAGCGCATGAAGGCCCGCAGCAAGAACAAGTAAGCTCCGGCTTTTTCATCCCGCTATCCAACGCCGGGTTCCCCACCGAGGGAACCCGGTGTTTTTATGCCCGGCCGCCCAAACAACAAAACCCACCCGGTCCAAAACGGACGGGTGGGTGAAGCCGGAGAAAACCGGTTACTGTGCGTAGGTGCTGCCGGCGGTCCAGGGATTGTCCGCGGCATAGAGGGTGTGGCTGCGCAGGTAATTGACCCAGGCGCCGTATCCATTGCCCGCCGACAGGTGCACACCGTCCGGCGCGGCGCAGACCTCTTTCAGGTTGCCCTCGCCGTCGGCCAGAGCCTCCCACAGGTCCAGATAGACGCAGCTCTTGCTGTCGGCCAGCAGCGCCAGCTGTTCATTGACCGCCCGCAGGTTGTCGCTGGCCAGGCCGGGCCGGTCGGTCACCGCCTCGGGCCGCACCGGCGGGATAGACTGCACATAAATGATACAATCCTCCCCCAGCGTCTCCCGCAGGGTGTCCAGCATGGCCCCGTAGTAGGTCAGGAACTTCTCCTCAGCGCCCACCGAGGTCAGGGTGTTGGTGCCCAGCAGGATATACAGCTTTTTGGGCTGGGCGGCCGCCAGCACGTCCAGCGCCACCTCATCCCCGCGGGTCATGTGATTCACCGTCATGCGGTTGACGATGGTATCGGGGCCCGCGCCGATATAGCCGCAGATGAGCGCCCCCGACAGGTTGATGTCGTAGTCGGTGAAGCCCACCGTCAGGCTGTCCCCCAGGAAAGCCGCATCGGCAAAGTAGCTCAGGTCCACCTGGCCCACCGCCGGCTGGCGGATGACGCTGCTGTCATAAGCCTTGACGGTATAGGCGCCGGCGGTCTGGCGCACCGGGCCAAAGTTCAGGATCTGTCCCCCCGCCTGGCCCCCGGCTTCGCCGGGCTGCATGGGCAGCGGCGCCAGGATTCCCTCCACCGTGCCGCTGGGCAGGATTTCCGAGGCGGCGTTGTTCTCCTGTTCGGCGGTCTCGAGGATGGCGGTGATGCCCAGGGACAGCACCAGAATGGCCGCCACGCTGGCCACCACCTTCAGCTTGGTATATTTGCCCCGCTGCCGCGCCCGGCGGTATGCGTGGTTGTACTCATGCGAAATGCCCATTTGTTTTTCTCAGGAGCGCCGTCTGCACCGGCTGTCTCCTGTGCCCCCTTTCCGGCAAAAATTCCGGCCCGGCGGCTCTGCGCCGCCCCCGGAAAAACGTTCTCGGACCACCCCTGCCCTCCCGGCAGGACGGCCCGGAAAGAAAATTCCTGCGTCAAAGTAGGAATGTACTGATTCTATCATAAAATTTTTCTCTCTGCAACCAACTTAGGTCTTGCATACAACACGCAAAACGGTTACAATAGGGTTGGGACGAAATTCCGGCAACCTGCATCAAGCGATTTCACAGTGAAAGTGTTTTTTGTGTAGGTTTCATTGGTTTCAACGTCCCCGCCCAGGGCGGCGCAGTGCAGGGCCCGCCCCGGTCAAACCATCCACCCATGATAAGAAGGAGCGAATTATGAGCAAAAACGTGATCGTCGGCCAGTCCGGCGGCCCCACCGCCGTCATCAATTCCAGCCTTGCCGGTGTCTACAAGACGGCCCGCAGCCTGGGCGCCGACAAAATCTACGGCATGAAGTACGGCATCGAGGGCCTGCTGAAAGAGGAAATCGTGGACCTGGACATTGTTCTGGGGGACCGGATGAGCATTGAGCTGCTCAAGCGGACCCCGTCCAGCTTCCTGGGCAGCTGCCGCTACAAGCTGCCCGACCCCGATGTAGACAGTGTGCCCTTTGTGCAGCTGTTCACCCTCTTTGAGAAATTTGACATCTGCGCCGTTTTTTACATCGGCGGCAACGACTCGATGGACACCATCGCCAAGCTCAGCCGCTACGGCCAGCGGGTGGGCAGCCCTGTGCGGTTCATCGGCGTGCCCAAAACCATTGACAACGACCTGTGCCTGACCGATCACACCCCCGGCTACGGCTCCGCCGCCAAGTACATCGCCACCATTCTGAAGGAAGTCATCCGGGACTCCTCGGTGTACGATATCCGCAGCGTCACGGTGGCCGAGATCATGGGCCGCCATGCCGGCTGGCTGGCCGGTGCGGCCTGCCTGGCCGCCGGCGAGGACTGCGAAGGTCCCGACCTGATCCTGCTGCCCGAGGTTCCCTTTGACCAGGAGAAGTTCCTGGCCCGGGTGGACGAGCTGCAGAGCCGGAAATCCAACGTCATCATCGCCGCCAGCGAGGGCGTCCGCACCGCCGACGGCACCTATCTGTGCGATCTGGTCTCCACTGCGGGCCAGCTGGACGCCTTCGGCCACAAGGCCATTCTGAGCGGCACCAGCCGTTACCTGTCCGAGCTGATCCACACCCATCTGGGCTGCAAGAGCCGGGCCATTGAGTTCTCGACCCTGCAGCGCTGCGCCAGCCATCTGGCCAGCCGCACCGACGTCACCGAGGCCTATGCCGTGGGCGGCGCCGCTGCCGCCGCTGCCTTTGCGGGCGAGAGCGGCCGGATGATCGCTCTCAAGCGGATGAGCGGTTATCCCTACCAGTGCGTCACCGAGTCGGTGGACGTGCAGCAGGTGGCCAACCTGGAAAAGAAGGTCCCCCTGGACTGGATCGCCCCCGACGGCATGCACGTGACCGAGAGCTTTGAGGAGTACGCCCGTCCCCTGATTCTGGACGAGCTGACCCCCATCTATGTGAACGGCACTCCCCGCCACGTCCACCTGTAAATTTTTCCGCTGTTTTCCGCCGCCCCGGATGGCCGGCCCCCACGTTCTTCCCTGCCAGGGTTTCCCCTGTGCAGTCAAGATAGAGCCAACACAAGACGTACTGTAAAGGAGAAAAAGATCATGGGTAAAAACGCAATCGTCGGCCAGTCCGGCGGTCCCACGTCCGTCATCAACGCGAGTTTGGCCGGTGTCTTTGAGAGCTGCAAAAACCGCGGCGCGGAAATCGTCTATGGAATGTGCAACGGTGTGGCCGGCCTGCTGGAGGAGCGGGTGGTGGACCTGAGCACCATCCTGAAGGATGATCTGGACATCGAACTGCTCAAGCGGACTCCGTCCAGCTTCCTGGGCAGCTGCCGCTACAAGCTGCCCGACTGGCACGCCGACGAGGCCGTCTACAAAAAGCTGTTCGACATCCTGGAAAAGCTGGATATCGGCTATTTCTTCTACATCGGCGGCAACGACTCGATGGACACCATCGGCAAGCTGGCTGACTACGGCGCACGGACCGGCAGCGACATCCGGTTTATGGGCGTGCCCAAGACCATCGACAACGACCTGATGGTCACCGACCACACCCCCGGCTACGGCTCCGCCGCCAAGTACATCGGCGTGGTGATGAAGGAAATCATCCGGGACGCCACCGTCTACGGCACCAAGTACGTGACCATCGTGGAAATCATGGGCCGCAACGCCGGCTGGCTGACCGCTGCCGCCGCCCTGGCCAAGGGCGACGACTGCGAGGGCGTGGACATGATCTGCCTGCCCGAAGTGCCCTTCCACGTGGACCGGTTCATTGAGAAGGTCCGGGCCATGCAGGAGAAGAAGCCCAGCATCGTCATCGCCGTCTCGGAAGGCGTCAAGCTGGAGGACGGCCGCTACGTCTGTGAGCTGGCCGACGACGTCCATGCGGTGGACGCCTTCGGTCACAAGGCCCTGACCGGCACCGCCCGGTTCCTGGCCAACACGGTGGCCCGTTCTCTGGACACCAAGACCCGCTGCATCGAGCTGTCCACCCTGCAGCGCTGCGCCGGCCATCTGACCAGCCGCACCGACATCACTGAGGCCTACCAGGTGGGCGGCGCTGCCGCCAAGGCCGCCTTTGAGGGCGTCACCGGCCAGATGGTGGCTCTGAAGCGGATTTCCAACAATCCCTACCAGTGCACCACCGAGCTGCACCCCATCAGCGAAGTGGCCAACCTGGAGAAGAAGGTCCCCCTCAGCTGGATGAACGAAAATCACACCCAGATGACCCATGAATTCCTGGAGTACGCACGTCCCCTGATCCAGGCCGAGCTGACCCCGCTGTACATTGCCGGCCTGCCCCACCACATCTACATGAAGTAACCCTTTACCCATGAACCAAAAAGCCCCGCGCAGCCTGAAAAGCTGCGCGGGGCTTTGATTGTTTATAGGGGTGTTCCCTGCCGCATCAGACGGTCATGGGGTGGCGGCCCACGGTGGGGGCGCCGCCGGCGATCTCCTCTGCGGTGAGGGGCTGGGCGGGGGCAGGATTTTCCAGGCGCTCCTTGGCCACCGCCAGCATCAGCTTGATGCGGTTTTCCTGGTTGACCTTGGTGGCGCTGGGGTCGTAGTCGATGGGGGTGATGTTGGCCACCGGGTACAGGGCCCGGATCTTGTTCACCATGCCCTTGCCCACAATGTGGTTGGGCAGGCAGCCGAAGGGCTGGGCGCAGACGATGTTGGGATAGCCGCCCTGGACCAGCTCGATCATCTCGGCGGTCAGCAGCCAGCCCTCGCCCATCTTGGCGCCCAGAGAGATGACGCCCTCGGGCTTCTCGATCAGCTCCTTGAAGGGGCCGGGGGCGTAGAAGCCGGCGGAAGACATGGCCTTCAGCATGGCACGCTCGATACCGTCCAGCCAGTCCAGCAGACGGTCGGTGGTGAACTTGGTGGCCAGCTTGCCGCCATAGAGGACGTGGTCCTCGCCCATGTTGAAGATGCAGTACTGACAGAAGCCCATCAGGCCCGGGAAGTTGACCTCGCAGCCCTCCGATTCCAGGAACTTCTGCAGGTCATTGTTGCCCAGGGGGCTGTATTTGACGTAGATCTCGCCCACGACGCCCACCTTGACCCGGGGCACCCGGGTCACCGGAATGGCGGCGAACTCCTTGGCGATCAGGGGGAAGGTGTGCTTCATTTCCCGGGCGGTATAGCTCTTGCCGGCCAGCAGGGCCCGGCCCAGACGGCCGATCCAGGTATCCACCAGACGGTCGGCCTGGCCCGGCACATTCTCATAGGGCGCTACCTGGTTGCGCAGGGCGCTCAGCATATCGCCATAGAACACACAGGCCACCGCCTGACGCAGCAGGGGCAGGTCCATCTGGAAGCCGCTGTCCTTCTCCAGGCCGGAGAAGTTCAGGCTGGCCACCGGGATCTGGGGATAACCCGCCTTGACCAGGGCCTTGCGCAGCAGGTGGATGTAGTTGGAGGCGCGGCAGCCGCCGCCGGTCTGGGTAATCAGCAGGGCGGTGTGGTCCAGGTCATACTTGCCGCTGTTCAGGGCGTCGATGAACTGGCCGATGACCAGCAGCGCCGGATAACAGGTGTCGTTGTGCACGTACTTCAGGCCCAGCTGCGCCACGGCGCTGCCGCAGTTGCCCAGAATCTCACACTTATAGCCCTCGTGCTCCAGCGCGTATTTCAGCAGCCGGAACTGGGTCACCGCCATATTGGGGATGAGGATGGTGTGGGTGGCCTTCATCTCCTTGGTGAATTTGGGATAATTGTATTCCACGGTTGCCTCCTATGTTCAGCGGTCCGCGGCGGGCTGTTCCGCCTTGGCCTCGGCCTTTTCCCGGGCCAGTTCATCCCGCTCGTCCAGAGCGGCAAACAGGCTCCGCAGCCGGATATTCACTGCGCCCAGGTTGGTGATCTCGTCGATCTTGAGCTGGGTGTACAGCTTGCCGCCCTCCTGCAGGATCTCACGGGTTTCGTCGGTGGTGATGGCGTCCACGCCGCAGCCGAAGGACACCAGCTGTACCAGGTCCATATCGGGCTGGGTGGTGCAGTACTTGGCGGCGGCGTACAGGCGGCTGTGGTAGGTCCACTGGTTCAGGACGCTGGTGGGGAACTTCTCCACCCGGTCCGAAATGCTGTCCTCGGTGACCACCGCCGCATTGTGGCGGACGATCAGACGGTCGATGCCATGGTTGACCTCGGGGTCCACATGGTAGGGACGGCCTGCCAGCACAATGATTCGCTTGCCCTGGCGGCGGGCCTCGTCGATGATCTGGCCGCCCTTGGCGCGAATCTTGGCCATGTGGGAGGCGTACTCGGCGTAGGCCGCATCGGCGGCCTGCTGGACCTCCCGCCGGGAGATGCCGCCGAAGTACTTGGGCAGGATCTCCCTGGCCATCTTATGCACAAAGTCCTTGGGACGATGAATGCCCACATAGTCGCAGATGAACTTCTTGCCCTCCAGCTCGGGGCAGTTGCCCAGCAGAACTTCGGGGTAATAGGCCACCACCGGGCAGTTGTAGTGGTTGTCGCCCAGGCCCTCGTCGATGTTGTAGGTCAGGCAGGGATAGAAGATGGCGTCCAGCTGCATGGCCGACAGGGCCTTGATATGGCCGTGGCTGAGCTTGGCCGGGAAGCAGGCGGTGTCGCTGGGGATGGTGGCCTGTCCGGCCAGATACAGGCCCCGGCTGGACACCGGGCTGACATGGACGGTGAAGCCCAGCCTGGTCCAGAAGGTGTGCCAGAAAGGCAGCAGCTCATAGAAGTTCAGGCACAGAGGAATGCCGATGGAACCCCGCTTGCCGGGCACCGGCTTATAGCCGGCCAGCAGTTCCTGCTTGTAGGCGTAGAGGTTGAGGGTGTTGTCCTCCCCTTTGCCGGTGACAGGCTTGTCGCAGCGGTTGCCCGAAATGTACTTGCGGCCGTCGGCGAAGGTATTGATGGTCAGCTGGCAGTTGTTGCCGCAGCCGCCGCACTTGACGTTGGCCACCTTCTGGGTGAAGTTTTCCAGTTCCTCCTGGCTCATCACCGAGGACTGGGCCCGGCCCGACTTGGCGGTGCGGCGCAGGCCGTAGAGGGCTGCGCCATAGGCGCCCATCAGGCCGGCGATGTCGGGACGGATGACCTCCACCCCCATCTCCTTCTCAAAGGCCCGCAGAACCGCCTCATTGTAGAAGGTGCCGCCCTGAACCACAATCTTGCGGCCCAGCTCCTCGGGGCTGGAAGCGCGGATGACCTTGTACAGGGCGTTCTTGACCACGCTGATGGACAGGCCGGCGCTGATGTTCTCGATGCTGGCGCCGTCCTTCTGGGCCTGCTTGACCGAGCTGTTCATGAACACGGTGCAGCGGCTGCCCAGGTCCACCGGGCGGTCTGCAAAGAGGCCCAGCGCGGCAAACTGCTTGACGTCATAACCCAGCGCCTGGGCGAAGGTCTGCAGGAAGCTGCCGCAGCCCGAAGAACAGGCCTCGTTCAGGAAGATATTGCTGATGGCGCCGTCCTCGATCTTGAAGCACTTCATGTCCTGGCCGCCGATGTCGATGATGAAATCCACGTCGGGCATAAAATACTTGGCGGCGGTGAAGTGGGCCACCGTCTCCACCAGGCCGTAGTCGCAGCGGAAAGCGTTCTTGACCAGGTCCTCGCCGTAGCCGGTGGTGGTGACGCTGCCCACCTGCAGGCCGGGGTGGGCGTGATAAATCTTGAGCAGCTGCTCCTGGATCAGGGGCAGCGGGTTGCCCAGGTTGGGCTGGTAGTTGGTGTACAGAATCCGGCTCTGCTCGTCCACCACCACCAGCTTGACGGTGGTGGAGCCCGAGTCGATGCCGATATGTACCCGGCCGCACTGGACCCCAAAGGGCACGCAGGGCACGCTGTGGGACATATGACGGGCGTGGAAAGCCTCATACTCCTCTTTGTTGGCAAAGAGGGGCGGCTCGCTGGCGTAGGTGGCGGTGGCCGCATAGCGGTCCAGCTCGTTGGCCACCTCCGACAGGTTGAACTCCTTGTCGGCGTACAGGGCTGCGCCCAGGGCCACATACAGCAGGCTGTTTTGGGGGCAGGTGCCGGTGACGCCCAGAGCCTCGTCAAAGCTGCTGCGCAGCACCGAGCTGAAGGTCAGAGGGCCGCCCAGGTACAGGATATTTCCCTGGATGGGCCGGCCCTGGGCCAGGCCCGCAATGGTCTGGCTGACCACGGCCTTATAAATGCTGGCGGCAATGTCCTCCGCCCGGGCGCCCTGGTTGATGAGGGGCTGGACGTCGCTCTTGGCAAAGACGCCGCACCGGGAGGCGATGGTATAGGTGCGCTGGGCCTTTTCGGCGGCCTGGTTCATCTCGTCGGCGCTCATCTTCAGCAGCGTCGCCATCTGGTCGATGAAGGCGCCGGTGCCGCCGGCACAGCTGCCGTTCATACGCACTTCGGTGCCGCCGGTGAGGAACAGAATCTTGGCGTCCTCGCCGCCCAGCTCGATCACGCAGTCGGTCTCAGGGACAAAGCGCTTGACCGCCACCCGGGTGGAAAACACCTCCTGCACAAAGGGCACGCCGCAGCTGTCGGCCAGGCCCATGCCCGCCGAGCCCGAAATGCTCAGCAGCGCCTTGGCGCCATGAAGCTGCTCTGCATCAATCCGGCGCAGAAGCTCCTGTGCTTTCTCCAGAATGTGGCTGTAATGACGTTCATACGTCGAATACAGCAAGTTTTCCTGTTCATCCAGCACGGCACACTTGATGGTCGTGCTGCCTATATCAAGACCAATTCTCAAGTTTTGATCCTCCTGCAATGGAATGCCCGGGAAAACGGGCCTTTCATTTTTTGTTTGACAGCTAACAGTATTGTTTGTTCACATACACTAATATTATATCGTATTTTCTCCTTGGATGCAATCAGCCACCTTGATTTTAAACGAAAAAAACAGTTTATCTATAGCGAAAAAGGAAACATTCTGTGAACGCCGCCCGTTTTGGCCCCTTCATTCGGACAAATGCAGACTTGTTTTCCCTATTTTTGCAAAATCCTCTTGCGCGCGGATGGTTTCCGCGGTATTCTTAAGATGTTGTGAAGATCTTTTCTTCTCCGTCGCAATCCGTCCCCTGACGACACATTTTGCCGCATTTTTAGCATTGCATCAGGGCGGGTGTCTCATTAAAATAGGATTAAAGCTTCGCCACGCCTGATCGTGCGGTAAATCCAAAATGGGTATTTGCAGGAGGAGAATATGAGCCATGAAACCATATACACCATTGACCAGGAAATTTTCTGCCATCGAGATGCTGCAGCAGCCTTATTTGCTGACCTATGCGCTGGATGAGTCGGACGGCGCCTGCCGGCTGACGGTGTCCCGCACCGGAGAAACAGCCTGCAGTGACAGTCTGGTCCTGGATGCGCCGCCCCAATGCTGCTATTCCATCTTGCAGTACCTGTACGAAAATTGTGTCCAGCCCGAAATCTGGCGGGATGTGGTGGCGGAGTGCTATCCCGCGGCTGTACAGTTTTGCAGAAAGGGCGGGGGACTTTGGTGAACGACGAATCTTCCAGAGGCTGTTTGCGGATTGCCATTGCCAGCTATGACGCACGGTTTTTCCGCATCTGCCAGAACTATATTTCCTGCCTGGACCGGGACGCATTTCGCTGCGACATCTATCAGTCGGGAAAAGAGCTGTTGGCCGCACTGGAGCGCGGTTTTCCCTACCGCGCGGTCCTGCTGGACAACGCTCTGTCCGACATGGATGCGCCTGCCTTCTGCAGCCAGCTGCAGCAGATGTCGCCCAACTGCCGGCCGTGGCTGTTGCTGGTTCCCGCCTGCGACGTGGATGAACTGTGCAGGTTCATCCGCGAGGAGGGCGGCCAGCAGCCGGAATCCGATACCGTCCACAAAATGAAGCTGTCCAGCCTGAACAGCCTGCTGTTTGATCTGCAGTCCATGCTTCAGTCGCAGGCCGCTCCCACCGACAGCGACGCCGCCCTGGTGCGTCTGCTGATCTGCTGGGGCGAAGCGCCGGGAGCGCTGGGCTCCCAGTATCTGCGGGAATGCATTGCTCAGGCATTGCGGTGTGACCCTCATTTTGCGATACGGAAGGATGTCCTGATGGTGGTCGGCGAGCGGCACAAGGTCTCGGTCACGGCGGTGGACAGCGGCATCCGCCGTCTGATTCGCTCCCTGAATGCGCTGAACAAACCCGCCTGGCAGTCGTTCAAGCGGCGGCACTGTTCTCCGCATCAGCACCTCACCACCGGTAAATTCATCTATGCAGTCAGGGATGAGCTGCTTATGCCGCCGCAGGACCCGGCGGAACAGCCCCTGTCGGAAGGAGATCTGCAGACCCATGAACGAGAGTTCCAGCCCGTATGAGCTAACGCCCGGCGCCCAAGAAGAGCTTTTGGAGCGCTTGCCTGTTCATGCCTTTGAGAGCGAGTGCCAGCGCTCGCTGGAAATGATCGAACTGTGCCAGCGGTACATGACGCATTTTGTCTCGGAGAAAGAGGACCCCGACTCCCACGAGATGCGCCAGACCTTGTCGGACCTTGCTGTCGCCACCGGCCGTCTGGACCGGAACCTGAGCAACATGCTGGCCCTGCTCCACTGCATGCAGCACGCCGAAAAGCCCTATTGGGAGCCGGTGGAACTGTGTTCTTTTGTCGCGGCCATCTGCTCGGAACAGGCTCAGATCCAGCAGGCCCTGGGCACCCGCCTGGTGCTGGACTGCGGCGGCCTGACCGAGCTCTACGTCCATGCAGACGTCCGATACCTGACCTGCATCTGCCTGCAGCTTCTCTCCAATGCCCTGCGGGCCTGTACCCCCGACGGCGGCACCATTACCCTGACCCTTCGTGACGACGGTTCGGGCGGCGCGGTGCTGTCCATCTCCGACACCGGCTGCGGTCTGCCCGACTGCAGTTTCCGCAGCCAGCAAAACAATCGCAGCCGCTTCCTGGGCACCACCAAGAGCGGCCTTTTGCTGTGTCAGGAATACTGCAAACTCACCGGCTGGACGCTGGAGCTGCGTCCCTGCGCCTCCGGCAGCGGCACCGAAGCCCTGCTGACCATCCCGCCGAAATCCGGCACCGACTCCTCCCCCATCCTCCGTTCTGTCAGCGAGGAGGACGCTCTGCACGCCCAGCGCCGCCTCTGGTTTGCCCTTGTTTTTGAGCTCAACTGCGTCCCCGGCATGGAGACCGTCAAGTTCGACCTCCCGGCAGAATTCACTTGACAACTCTCCCAAAAAGCGGTATAGTAGTGAAGTCGCAGAGTTCCGATTGATCGGGCTTCTGTTATGGGCCTATAGCTCAGTTGGGAGTGCATTCGATCCTTGAATCAGCCCCCTGCTCTGATGGCCTGTATCTCAAATTCTTGCCCATCTGTTGATGGGGGCTTTTTCATGGGCCTATAGCTCAGTCTGGGAGAGCATTTGAACTGTAAATGCTCCTCACCTTTTTGGGCCCGTATCTCATTTGGTACCCCATTCGATCAAAGTGTTAATTTTATGGGCCTATAGCTCAGCTGGGAGAGCGTTCGGTTCGCATCCGAGAGGTCATGGGTTCGAATCCCACTAGGTCCACCAAATTGCCGTAGCGTTTTTGGCGCTACGGCTTATTTTTTTGCAATTTCTTTAGACAAATTAGCCGCCATAGGTTATCGAAGCGTGTGCAATGGTTTTCGGCATAATGCTCAAAGATTGGCCGCTGATTTCATCCATTACGACGATGCTGGCATTCGAGCCGCTGGACACGTTTTTGGGTGCTTGTTTACGCTCCATTTGACCCTTTTTTGCATCCTCCGGAAACCACGCATGGGCCTTGAACTCCTCAAATTCATCCAGCGACACATTGAGGATGATCTCCACATCGTAATCCCGTCCGACTCGGATTTCTTTAATGAACTGATGCAGGATCGCCTGTCTTTGGCCGAAGTCGGCATCCTCATAAACGTTGGCCCAGGTGAACAGATCGTCACAAGTCTGTTTGGCTTTTTGGATGGATGTTTCTATTTCCTGCAGCTCAATCTTTGCCATCTTCAGAGCCTCGTGGGCCTGAGCAACGGCCGCTTTATTTTCAGCCACCAAATCGGCCAGCATATTCCGATCCAAAGCACTCTTGCCCTGGATGACCAGGATGGTTTCCTCTTTCAGAACATCCTGTTCCTGTCTGCGGGTCTGAAGATCGCGTTCCAGTTTTTCGACCTGCTTTCTGGCTTGATCCAGGTTCTCAGCCTGCATCTCTTCCAGAAGCTTCTGTTTGGAACACTCCCGAACCTCCGCAAATTTCATACGGACAACGCTTTCGACGATTCCGTCCAGCTTGGTAACTCCGTAGCCGGACTGACCATCACACTGGCCGGGATGCCGGACTTTGTAATGGCAGCTGTACCGGGCTCGTGTTTCGTGAACTTCCGATCCGTCTGCACGGGTCCGGGTACGTCCGCTGGATGTAAGCGTCAGTCGGTTACCGCAATGTGCACAGAAAACCTTTCCGCATAGAAGTGCCCGACTGCTGTGTTTGAGGGGTGTGCTCCCCTTTTCCCGTTTTCGAGCCTTACGCATTTCCTGCGCCCGCTCAAATAATTCCGGCTCAATGATTCGCAACTGCGGGCACTCAGTTTCAACTTTTCCGTTGATAAGATAACCGGTATAACTCTTATTCTTAATCATACGGACGATGCTGACATTGGGAATGTTCTTTCCGTCGCGGCCCATGATGTTGTGCTCACAGAGGTAGTTGCACAGGCGCTGTGCTCCATAGCCTTCATAAACGTATTTCTGGAAGATCAAGCGGACAACTGCCGCCTCCTGTTCGTCGATTTCCAAATCGCACACTTCCTGGTTACGTTTATTCACCCGGCCGTTTTTGACCCGGCGGTAGCCAAAAGCTACAATGCCGCCTGTGTAGTGTCCTTCTTCGGTCAGCTGTTCCATCCGAGTTCTGGTTCGAACGGAGGTTTTGATGCTCTCTCCCGATGCCTGCCAGTACCGGATGTAGTTCATCAGCTTGTCCACATGATTGTCAAATCGCTGCTGACCTTCCTGGGTACTCCAAACCTCGATCCCCTGCTTGACAAACCATTCCACCACAAAGGGAGTTTCGTCATCGCGGCGGCCAAGACGGTCGAACATGAACACCAGCAGAATATCGAATTCCCCAGCCATAGCTGCATTCTGGATTTGCTGGAGCTGATCACGCTGCTTGGCTGACTTTTTAAAGCCGGAGACACCTTTCTCGGAGAATTCCTTCACGATGTTCCAACCATGTTCCCTGGCGAAAGTCCTGCAGGCTTCCTTTTGCATCGGGATGTCGTCCTTCTCGACCTGTCCCAGTGTCGAAACGCGGTACAATGTATAGACTCGTTTTTTCATAGTTGTTTTCTCCTTTTCTAGGATGCAAAAACAACGATTATTCGTTTTTCAAGGTACAGGCCGGATGACTTTCACATCATCCTATCGTCATTTTAATGCATCATGGCCAATGGAGCAAGGATGTTGAATCAGGGGCCGAGTTTCGTACTGCTGCGCAGCGTGTCCTGAATGACTTGATGGATAGACTCCATCCCTTCGCCGCCCGATGCATATGTGATTCGCACAGTACAACCATTGACTTTAACAGTTTCTTGTTTGCCCAAATTGCTTTGCTCTTTCATCTGGCTTTTTCCTCCTCTCAGCTCATCCCCAGGCTGATCTTTATGGCCGTCTCGATCTGCTTCATCTCTTCTTCACTGGTCTGACCGGCGAACCGCTGTACGCGGCGCTTGTCGATAGTGAAGATTTGCTCCAGCTGTACGATAGATGGGACTTTCAGTCCTGGGTTGTGGTCCAGCAAGACGTGGGTGGGCAGATGACGCTTCTTGTCCACTCTGGATGTAAGGGTGGCAATAATGAGTGTGGGCGAATGTTTATTACCCGCGTCATTTTGCAACACCACTACCGGCCTCTCCCCGCCCTGCTCGGAGCCAACATTGGGGTCCATGTTGGCGTAGTAGATGTCACCCCGGCTGTATCGCCAGTTCTTGGGAATCATAGGCTATGCACCCCCTTGTGCTTCATTATGTAAGAAGCCGCCTGTTGGTTTGCAGGCGGCTTCTGTGCAAAAAGGGGGATGAAATGGCAGGTTAGAACTTCATAGGCAGCACCTTCTTCTTGCTGCTGCCGTTGTAGATGCAGAAGACCTGGTAGAGGTATTTCTTGTACCCGGCCATGTTGACGCCCATGGCCCGCCCCTCCCGGTAGATGGTCAGGGGATCGGTCTTGTGCAGTCGTGTGACCAGACGCCGGGGGTCATATTCATCGCGGTACAGCTCGATGAAGCGGGTTACGCTCTGGATCGTTTCTGCCCGCAGGGACTCGGGGTCCCCATCCCTCTTGCGCTTAGCCGATTTTTGCGACGGTCGGCGGAGCTCCCTTGCAAAAACCGGAGCGCGGCGCCAGCTTCGCCTCCCTGTTTCATCCACCGGATGCGGTCGGCTCAGCTGCCAGGCGGCCACAATCAGAGACAGAGCTTCCTTATAAAGGTCGGCTCCCACCCGTTTGAATTCTTCAAAGGTGGTGCCAATGCAGCCGATACGCAGCTTTCCACGCCGCTGGGTGTAGTCCAAATTCAAGCCAACCGATTCAGTGGCCTTGAGGAAGGCCATGCACTCCGGGTCGCCTCCGTAGATCTTTGCACGCATCTTATCGCCGGGTGTCAGCGGGGCGGATTCGCCGGCCTGCTGGGCAAAGAGCAGGGCTTCTTCGCTCTCGGTCATGCCTGTGTACACGATGCAGCGGACCATCAAATCCTTGCCGCCATTGAGCAACTTGAGGACTGCGATGGTGTGCTGGCCGTCGAACACATAGTAGCGGCCGCTGCGGTAGCTGACCTTGGGCGGGTTGAGCAGCCGGGGGTCAAACGCTGCTGCGATCTTGCGCACCCGGTGGATGTTCAGCTCCCGCTGGTAGCTGCCACGGGGGACTTCCAGAAACTTGCTGTTGATCATCATTTCCTGATAGGCGCTGGTATTGTTCATTCTCATGCAGTCCTCCTCATCTTTTGCAGGTACTGAATCCCCTTCTGTGTAAGGCTTCTGATGCCGTCCCGGCAGGCACTGCGTTGTTCCCTGTTGTTTTCCAGGCAGGTATCCCAGCGAAAAATCATGGTGTCCAGGGCGTCTTCCAATTCTGCGCAGATATCGTCTGCGTCGATTTCCCCGTTGGACTGCAGCATATTGTCTGAGATATCCTGAATGGCTTGTAAGGTTTCTGCGGCGCTGCGTTTGGGCTTCGGCTTTTCTTCGGCTTTTTCAGGTTCTTTAGCCTGCCGGAGCTGCTGAACCAGAGCGGGCCTTTCCTCCGGCGGGGCCTTGGCAACGGCTGCCACGGCCTTCTCTGTGGGCTTGATGCTGCCGGTCAGGATTTCCTGCTTGATACCGGGAGCAACTTCTTCTGCAGCATCTACACCTTGGGCAAATTTCCCGGCACGCTGTACATAACTGACGCTGATGTTGTTCTCACGAGCAATTTTCTCACGAGTACGTTCACCGCTGTAGCCGGATTCATTTTGAATCCGGCTACTTTTGTCCGCTAAAGTGAATCGGTTCCCATAAAAAGACTCCGTTCTCTTTTCCGCCTCATATCGTTCGCCTATGAGGTATTTGTACTGTTCTTGTGTCAGGTTTCGCCGCCCGAGCTGATTCTTGCAGATCCAAGCGATGGCTGCGTACCGGTCGGAAAACTGCTTCTCATAGGTGGTGAACTGGATTTCCGGGTACTTCTGAAGAATGTGGTAGCGGTTGTGACCATCCACGATCACGCCGTTCCAGACGATCAGCGGATTGATAACCACCCCGTCTGCCAGAATGTTTTCCTCCAGTTGTTTCATCTCTTCCTCACGAAGCGGCGGAATCTTGCTCGCGAACTCCGGGTCAATGGTGAGATGCTGCAACATAGGTTCTTACCTTTCGACGGATGGTGTCTCGGTGAGCCGCAGCAGGTTGGACGTAATAGTCGAAACCATAGCGGGTCTGGCAGTAAGTACAGACCTCCTTGGTCTGCTGGTGAATATCTGCCCGGCGCAGGAATGCCTTCCTGGCATCCTGGAAGGCGTGCAGGCAGACCGGGCACAGAGTCATAAGGGATGCGGTATTGGCATTGCGTGCGTAACTACGGCTCATAGGGTTTTCCTCCTTTGTGTTGAAAGATTTAGTATGTAAAAAGCCCACCGTCTTGGGTCTTGCGATCCTGGGCGGTGGGCTGAAATTGTTTTTGGGTTCCTCCCCCATTTGTCCTCGACATCCCGGGGAGGGTTGGGAACCTTCTGGCGGCGGATTTGCACCGCTCCATCGGCCTTTCGGCCGCCCCGCCTTCTTTATGGCCGGGCCGCGAGTTACGGAAGTATCATTGTCTGGAAGTACCAGGAGGCTGCTTATTCAATTTTCAAGGTCCGCCAGCTTTGGGCTTGTCCTCCCTTTTTGGGGGAGGTCCTTGCTGGTGGCTATAGTGTACCTGAAAATTGAACGCTCCAACAGGAGCTGGTAGTTCCGGTTTTTCGATTTTTACCGGTGCTGGTAGTTCCGGTTTATTACAGTGAAGTTCATTTAGGCAGGCTCCCCCAACAGTTCAAGCATCTTTTGGATATGCTGTTGCATTTCTTTTAATGCTCTACGCGTTTCCTGGAGTTGTTTCTGCATAGCCTGTTCTCTTTCTGATGCCGTAATCCCCAGAACGATATAGACCAATTAAGCAAAGTCAATAGCATAAGTGGCCAACAGGGTCAAGAGTAGATGGTTTTCACCACCGCTTCGCCGCTCTTGACCCTGTCAGCCACTTACGCTAAGCAGAAAACAAGGG
>NZ_NFHK01000089.1:0-2344 GCF_002161315.1 Faecalibacterium sp. An77 | reverse complement strand
GGGGGGACCACCCTCCAACCCTAAATACTACCCAGTGACCGATAGCGTATAGTACTGTGAAGGAAAGGTGAAAAGAACCCCGGGAGGGGAGTGAAAGAGAACCTGAAACCCTGTGCCTACAAGCACCTAGAGCACGTCAAAGTGTGATAGGGTACTTTTTGTAGAACGGTCCGGCGAGCGATTGTACGTAGCAAGGTTAAGGTCTTAAGGACTGGAGCCGAAGCGAAAGCAAGTTTGAAAAGGGCGATAAGTTACGTGCAATGGGCCCGAAACCGGGTGACCTACCCATGATCAGGCTGAAGTGGAAGTAAAATTCCATGGAGGGCCGAACCGACCTCCGTTGAAAAGGCGGCGGATGAATTGTGGGTAGCGGAGAAATTCCAATCGAACTCGGAGATAGCTGGTTCTCCCCGAAATAGTTTTAGGACTAGCCTCATTTTAGATACCTGGAGGTAAAGCACTGAATAGCCTAGCGGCCGAGAGGTTAGCGAAGCTTATCAAACTCAGAATGCCAGAGTATTGATGAATGGGAGTCAGACAGTGTCAGATAAATGTCATTGTCAAAAGGGAAACAGCCCAGATCTACAGCTAAGGTCCCAAAGTCAGGTCAAGTGGAAAACGATGTGAAGATACGCAGACAACCAGGATGTTGGCTCAGAAGCAGCCACTCATTTAAAGAGTGCGTAATAGCTCACTGGTCGAGCGTCTTTGCGCGGAGAATTTAACGGGGCTAAACCTGACACCGAAGCTTAGGCAACATCGCAAGATGTTGGGTAGGGGAGCGTTGTATGAGCGGCGAAACGGTAGCGTGAGCGGCCGTGGAGTTCATAGAAGTGAGAATGCCGGAATGAGTAGCGCGAATGCAGTGAGAATCTGCATGGCCGAAAGCCTCAGGTTTTTGGAGGAAGGTTCGTCCGCTCCAAGTTAGTCGGGAGCTAAGGTGAGGCCGGAAGGCGTAGCCGATGCACAGACGGTTGAGATTCCGTCACCACCAAAAGAGTTAAGCATGGGGACACATCTGAAGTGTTTGAGCCGGGAGTTGGTTCCGGTAGTGATCGAGGGAAATAAGTACCGAAGTCAAGCATGGAGGGTGGCGAGAAAAGCCATGTGTATTTCTGAGGTGCCCGTACCGCAAACCGACACAGGTAGGTAGGAAGAAGATTCTAAGGCCAACGGGAGAAGGGTTGTTAAGGAACTCGGCAAATTGACCCCGTAACTTCGGGAGAAGGGGTGCTGCAGAGATGCAGCCGCAGAGAAACGGCCCAAGCAACTGTTTACCAAAAACACAGGTTTGTGCTAAATCGAAAGATGACGTATACGAGCTGACGCCTGCCCGGTGCTGGAAGGTTAAGAGGAGATGTGAGAGCATTGAATTGAAGCCCCAGTGAACGGCGGCCGTAACTATAACGGTCCTAAGGTAGCGAAATTCCTTGTCAGGTAAGTTCTGACCCGCATGAAAGGCGTAATGATTTGGGCACTGTCTCAACAGCCCGCCCGGCGAAATTGTAGTACCGGTGAAGATGCCGGTTACCCGCGACAAGACGGAAAGACCCCATGGAGCTTTACTGCAGCCTGATATTGGGTTTCGATGTTGCATGCACAGGATAGATGGGACACTGGGAAGCAAGAGCCTTGGCTTTTGTGGAGTGGACGTTGGGATACCATCCTTGTGATATTGGAATTCTAACCAGCACCTCTGAATCGAGGTGGGGGACATTGTCAGGTGGGCAGTTTGACTGGGGCGGTCGCCTCCAAAAAAGTAACGGAGGCGTTCAAAGGTTCGCTCGGCTTGAACGGAAATCAAGCGAGAGAGTGCAAACGCAGAAGCGAGCCTGACTGCGAGACTGACGGGTCGAGCAGGAACGAAAGTTGGAGTTAGTGATCCGGTGGTATGTGAGTGGAAATGCCATCGCTCAACGGATAAAAGTTACCCTGGGGATAACAGGCTGATCTCCCCCAAGAGTCCACATCGACGGGGAGGTTTGGCACCTCGATGTCGGCTCATCGCATCCTGGGGCTGTATTCGGTCCCAAGGGTTTGGCTGTTCGCCAATTAAAGCGGTACGCGAGCTGGGTTCAGAACGTCGTGAGACAGTTCGGTCCCTATCTGTCGTGGGCGCAGGATATTTGATGGGAGCTGTCCCTAGTACGAGAGGACCGGGACGGACGAACCTCTGGCGCACCAGTTGTTCCGCCAGGAGCACAGCTGGGCAACTATGTTCGGATCGGATAAACGCTGAAAGCATCTAAGCGTGAAGCCGACCCAAAGATAAGATATCCCACTAAGTAATTAGGTAAGATCCCTTGAAGACTACAAGGTAGATAGGCACAATGTGTAAGTGGAG
>NZ_NFHK01000088.1:0-2423 GCF_002161315.1 Faecalibacterium sp. An77 | reverse complement strand
TTTTCTGCAGTTGGCCGACCGCAGACTTATTTTACCAGAAGGTCTTTTTATATGTAATTTTTCTACACTCCCCGGCAGAGCCGGGGGTTGTTTTTACGCTTAAGCAAACAAAACAAAAACCTCGCAGAACCTTTCGGCTTTGCGAGGTTTTTCTGGCGGAAAGATGGGGATTCGAACCCCAGAACGCTTTTACACGTTACACGATTTCCAGTCGTGCGCCTTAGACCAACTCAGCCATCTTTCCACATATTCTTTTGTGTTTGCCGCTCTGCGTTTCCGTGTCTCCCGAGTGCTCCACTATAATACCTGAATTGACGGGATTTGTCAAGGGTTTTTTGAAAAAATTTTTGGGGCTTTTTTATCTTGACGTTGCAGGCCGTCGGGCGTATCATGGAGCCAGAGACAAGAGGGGCGTTTTTGCCGCCCCGAATGGCAATAAAGGAGGATGTTCCATGACGTATACGGATGTTCTGAACCAGGCCCGGCAGCGCCTGGGCGAAACCTGCAAAGCCTGCCCCATCTGCAATGGCGTGGCCTGCAGAAACCGCATTCCCGGCCCGGGAGCCAAAGGGGTAGGGGATACGGCCATTCGCAATTATGAAAAGTGGGCGGATATCCGGCTGAATATGGATACGCTCTGCCCGGGCGGCGGGCAGGATACCACCTGTGAGCTGTTTGGCCGGACGTTCCGTTATCCCTTCTTTGCGGGGCCGGTGGGTGCAGTGAACCTCCACTACTCCGAGGCCTACAACGATATGACCTATAATGATGTGCTGGTCCGTGCCTGCGCCGCCAACGGGATTGCGGCCTTTACCGGCGACGGCACCGACCCCAACGTGATGGAGATGGCCACCCGCGCCATCGGCGCGGCGGACGGCTGCGGCGTGCCCACCATCAAGCCCTGGGACATCGACACCATCCGCACCAAGATGGATCTGGCCCGCGCCAGCAACTGCTTTGCGGTGGCGATGGATGTGGACGCCGCCGGCCTGCCCTTCCTGAAGAACCGCAATCCGCCGGCCGGCAGCAAGAGCGTGGCCGAGCTGCGGGAGATTGTGGGAATCCTCAACCGTCCCTTTATCGTCAAGGGCGTCATGACCGTCAAGGGCGCCCTCAAGGCCCAGGAGGCCGGCGCAGCAGCCATCGTGGTGTCCAACCACGGCGGCCGTGTGCTGGATCAGTGCCCCGCCACGGCAGAGGTCCTGCCCGAAATCGTGGCCGCGCTCCGCGGCAGCAATACGGCCGTTCTGGTGGATGGCGGCATCCGCACCGGCACCGATGTCTTTAAGGCTCTGGCTCTGGGCGCCAAGGGCGTCCTGATCGCCCGTCCCTTTGTGACCGCTGTCTATGGCGGCGGCGAGGAGGGCGTCCGCCTCTACATCGAGAAGATCGCCGGCGAGCTGGCCGACGCCATGCAGATGTGCGGTGCCCACACGCTGGCCGAAATCACCTCCGACATGGTCCGCATCTGCAAATAAGTTTTCAGATCGACTGTCTTTCAAGGCCGCTGCATGGTCCCGGACCCTGCGGCGGTCTTTTTGTGTCTTTTGTTCCGTGCGAGAAGTTTAAGGGGGCTTGTTGCAGAGGACAGCCTCTCTCTTTATAATAGAAGCGGAACATGCCGGAAGATAGGCAGCCGGCGAAAAGCCGATGTGAACCAAACAAAGCGACAGACCCCGTCCTGGACGGCACACAGGGAACAGAAAGGCAGAGGGAGACGAAACAGATGATTGTATTGATAACAGGTCCGTCCCATACAGGGAAAACCCTGTTGGCCCAGAAGCTCCTGGAAAAATATAAATTCCCTTATTTGTCCATAGACCATTTGAAAATGGGCCTTATTCGCAGCGGCTACACCCACCTGACCCCAGAGGATGACGACGCCCTTACGGATTATTTGTGGCCGGTTGTGCGTGAGATCGTGAAAACAGCCATAGAAAATCAGCAAAATCTCATTGTGGAAGGATGTTATATTCCGTTCGACTGGGCGAAAGATTTTGAAAAGGCATATCTCGACCAAATCCGATATTATTGCCTGGTCATGAGTGAGGCCTATATCAAAAATCATTTTGCCAGCATAAAAGAATACGCGAACGTCATGGAAAAACGCTTGGATGACCAAGGCTGCACACTGGAAAGCATTTTGAAAGATCACGCATATTTTCGGGAGTGCGCCCAAAAGCATCATCTGAAGGTTGTGCTGATCGACGACAAGTACGATGTAGACATCGACCTGGAATAATCTTCGACGAAAAACGGCTGTACTCTGGGTAGGGTAAATAAAAACGCCCCTTTGCAGGCCTGTTTGAACCGCCCCATATTGTGCGGACAGTACAAAAAAGAGGCCTGCAAGGGGTAGAAGTAAACGAATCAAAGACTGGCCTGGCGAAGCGAGAGCGGAGCCAGGCCAGTCTTTGTCTGGA
>NZ_NFHK01000087.1:0-3223 GCF_002161315.1 Faecalibacterium sp. An77 | reverse complement strand
GGCGTATTAAGGCAAAGCTAAAGGGCCTGCCGCCTGCAATTCACAGACAACAAGCCCTTTCAGCTGTTTGAACTATTTTTATTTCAAATTATTGTCTAACTTTTTGGGGTCACTTCACGGCTCTATAAGGCTTTATTTTGTTTAATACGTTCGGGACAGCACGATGAACCGCTGCCCGCCGTTCACCCGCAGCATAACCACCTTGTCGCCTTCTTCCAGCGCCCGATTCAGGATGATATAGCCATCTTCCACCGGCAGTGCCTCGCCGTTTTCATAGCAGACAACGTTCTGGCCCTGCAAAGCGGCGTTGAAGCCCTCAGAGACAAGGGAAGTCTCGGTGATGTACTGGCCGGTCAGCGCCGTGGAAGTAGTGCCCGTGGGGCAGGTGTGCAGGTGTGCGAGGGTGCTGATGTAATGCTGATGATCCAGGACCGGAATTTTCTTCTCGATGACCGCCGCTGTCAAAATCAGGGACTGGGCCTGCAAGGGCTGCATCATATTGTCAATTTTGATCTGAAGCGGGCTGGCCTGGGTGACGGTGCCGGTCACATAATCAGTGAGGGCGGCGCTTTTTATAGCTTCTTGTGCAATCACCTGCAACATCTCATAAAGTTCCAATTTCTTGCCTCCTACGCAATTTCAGCTATAAAATTGGGTATGCGGTGCCCACTTAAAACGGCAAAGCAATGGCGCGAGATGCGCCGGCGGCCCACTGTTCGGCCAGTACTTTCTTCAGTCGATCAATAACCGCGTCTGTGTCGGCTTTGGTGTCGCCGGTGTTCTGGCCGTTTACGTTGATAACTGTAGTGGTGCTGCCAAGATTCACTTGGCGAATATAGCTGCCGGTCGCCACGTCCACAAGTTCCTTCAAGACTTCGTCCGAAAGGGTGGCTTCTTTCTTGATGTCCTTGACGTCTTTCCCGATCCCGGAAAGCGCGTCCGTTACAGGGTCATATGCTGGAATAGTGGAGCCAATGCCGGACCACCCGCCTTGATCCGCCGGGGTTGCTTTTTGTGCGGCCTCAATTCCGGCCATCCGTTCGGCGTGGGCATCGGCTGCCGTTGCCTGCATCGCGGCCAATGTGCCCGCCCGGGCTGCCGCCGCTGCCAGGTTGTCGGCCTGCATTTGCGCCAGGGTGCTGGCTCTGGTAGCCTTGGCGGCCTCATTCTGCACAGCAAATGCGGACCCCAGAGTGATTTTTTCAATGGAGTCAATAGCGACACCGGGAATCATGTTGACTTTTGAAATCAGCCCATTGATGATATCAACGGCCCCGTTGGCCATCGTTTGAAGGGCCATCAAGCCGTTAGAGGCAAAGTCTCCAATGGAGTCCAGGACGCCATAAAAAACAGAAGTGGCCGAATACTTGAAGGAATCCAAGGTGTTTTGCAGAGAGTAGATACCGGCCATGAATTTTATTTTCATGACGTCAACCCCGCTTGCAACATTGTCCACCGTGATAAGCCAGGCCGCCCGAAGTCCGCCCACGCTTTGCACCCATTGCGCGATATGATAAACAATCACGCCGACGGCTGCGCCGATTAAAACGGCCATAGGATTGATAGATGTAATCGAAGCAATGAGTTTTGCAAGGCCGCCACTTGCAACATAAGAGGCTGCCGCAAAAGCCAGCAGCCCGGCGGCGGCCCCTGCCGCTATAGGGGCAATGGTTTCCAAGTTGTTTGCAAGCCAGGAAATGCCGTTCAGCACCGGTTCCAGCGCTTGCAGGGCTGTATTTTGAGCCATGGTCCAGACCTGCGACCAGGTCAAGGGAATCTGCTCAAAGGCCGCGTTTGTTTCCTCTGCCGCACCCAAAAGGGCGTTTTTCACAACGTCGGCTGTGACCTGCCCGGCGGACGCCATTTCTCGCAGTTGGCCGGTAGTCACCCCCATATATTCGGCAATCGTTTGAGCGATAGGCGTTGCCTGATCCATAACGCTGTTCAGTTCTTCGCCCCGCAGGGTGCCGGACGCCAGCGCCTGGGTCAACTGGGTAATTGCAGCCGCCGCGCCGGCCCCATCGGCTCCGGCAATAGCCAGCTGTTTCTGCACCTGTTCAGCAAAGGCGATAATTTCGCCCGTGTTGCTGAAGGTATCCGGGGCCATCATGCCCAACTGGGTGACCATGTTTGCCATATCGGCATAAGCGCCGCGGCTGCGCTGGGCGGCCTGGAAAATTTCATCCTGGGCCGCTGCGGCTTGCTCGGCGCTGCCGGTCATCAGTTTCAACCGGGCGTTGATCTGGGTCATCTGGTCGGAAGCGTTTACCAGAGCTTGAACGCCTTTCATGTTGAGATAAGAGGCGGCCATACTCTTGAGCGTTCCAATAACGCTTTTTGCAGCCGATCCCAAGGACCGCTGCTGCCGTTCCTGGGCTTCAATGGCTTCAGTGGCCGCGTCCGTCGCCTCTGTCAGCTGGTCCGTTTGCCCGGTCAGTTCTGCAAGCTGGGTTGTCTGAGTAGCTGCCGCAAAAGCCGCGTTATAGCTGGCGGCGGCCATTTCAGCAGCAGAAGAAGAAAACCCGGCGGCACCGTATGCCGCTGCCATTGTCGCGGTTTTCAGATAGCCGGTTATTCCGGCGGCCTGGTTCATGAGCCTAATATATCGGCTCATTGTCGCGCTGAAGCGATCTTCCAGGGTTAAAGTTTCTATGATTTGCGCCATGTGTTGTCCTTTCTGGTTTGTGTGATGCAGCCGCCTCTATTATACCATAAAAGTACGTTAAATGGTACTACAAAAACAGGCTGCCGGCACCCCCGCCGGGGTGCTGCCCTTAAAGGGTGTCGCGTTTCGGAGCTGTTGACAAACTCTGAAATCTCGCTTTATCATCTGAACCATGGTACAATAAAGAAAAAACGAGTGTGAAGCGTATGATGAGACGAGACGGCAGCAAACAACTGAAAATGACCTTTTTGACGCTGGAGGAACTGATGCCGGAAAGTCATTTCCTTCGCAATTTGGAGCAGTGTGTGGATTTCAGCTTCATTTACGATATCGTTGAACCGCTATACGCCAAAGTGGGACGACCTTCCGTTGATCCTGTGCTTCTGGTAAAAATGCTCCTTTTGGGATACCTGTACGGTATTCCTTCTGAGCGGAAGCTGGAGCAGGAAGTTCGAATAAATATCGCTTTCCGTTGGTTTCTGGGAATCGACTTTGACGAGCCTGTTCCGGATCATTCTACCGTTTCTCAGCTTCGACGCCGAAAATTCGGGAAGACAA
>NZ_NFHK01000086.1:0-4038 GCF_002161315.1 Faecalibacterium sp. An77 | reverse complement strand
AAGGCTCCGCATACTGCCGCTGGAAGCTCATAGTTTTTGCCATGGGTTCATCCATAAAGGTCATGGTCAGGGCAACCATCGTCCGGTCTCCAGAAACCTTCCAGGCGGATTCAATTCCCTGTTTCACCAGGTCCAGCTGGTCAAAGGGATAAAACAGAGCCAGATACCGGTCGGTGTCCATGGATTCCTCTTTGAGGAAATGATTCTTCGGCAGGTAAACCGCCTCATAGTCCATAAAGGCCGGCGTGGTGGGCAGAGCGGTCATCAGCCCCAACAAACCGTACCGGGTGACAAACTCCAGCACTGCCCGCTCCACTTCCACCGCCGCTCTGCGGCTCATCATCAGCATTCCAACATTCAGGGCGTCCAGCACGATGTCTGGAACCTCTTTAAGCGGGTTGTAAACCTCCGGCTTTGCGTCTTTGCCGGGGATGATGTACCGTTTGCCGTCCTTTGCCGTTTTCAGCTCGTAGTAATCGTACCGCACCCAATGAGAACGGGACCGCTCAAACAAGTTCTTCATTCTGCATTTATTCCCCCTCAGCCGTCCCTGTCGCCAGGGGCGGTTTTCCTTTTCTGCGGTTGTTCTTATTTTCCCGCCGAATCACAGTATCTTTGCCTTGTTCCTCTTCGAGGGCTAAATATTCCTCTATAAATTGGCGTTCCCGCAGGGTCAGACTTCTACCTCGCTCCCGTTTACTATGCAGGTAGTCAAACATCTGTCGTTGTAAGCCTTTATGAATGGTTTTCCGCAGTTTTCGGATGTTGCGGTCGGACTGCTCACGGGCTAAGGCAAGCTGGGTGGCACTCCACAGCCGCAGGGATAAAAAGTACAGGACTTCTTTGTGGTCATCGCTCAGTTCCTCAATCATACGCGAGATAAATGGATCGGCGGTCAGCTGGTGCATCTCATAAGGGCAGTTAAATAGGATATCCAGAAAGTTTCCGGCCATCATCTGCCGGTACGCCGTGTCATTCATCCACCTGGGGATAAGCTTGGGTTCTGAAACAGCCTGATAATCCAGCGGCAAGTCTCCCCGAAGGTGTTCGTAATTCCGTTCCCGGCGCTCCCGGTTCTGGTCCAGCTTGTCCCACTCCTTTATCACCACAGAAAAGTCCGCCTCAGTCCGGGCGGCTTCCTCCAGACGCCGAACCGCCTCCGCCCGGATTTCCCGTTTCAGCAGCTTTTCACTGGTCGGCGCGGCTTCTTCCTCCTCCGTCTCCAGCTCTACTTCATCATGGAGGGGGTGCTCGTCATGCTCCAGGGCGCTTTCCAGCTCGATCTGACGTTCCGCCGCCGCATCTCGTTCCAGCGCCTCATTCGTCAAACTGATGCTGGATTCATCGTCCCATCCAAACAAGTCACCTTCGATATCCAAAAGTTCATTCTTGTTCCGATACGCCATACCCCCACCTCACTCCAAAAAATTTTTTGAAAAATTTTAAAAATGGTTCCGTTTTGCACCCCGGATTTCTCCTATTAGTGAAAGGGTAGTTCCGAATCGGGTTACAGCCCATAACCGGGTTACAGTTTATGGAACTTTTTCTGATTATACATTGAAGGCCCTCTCGGGCTCAAGAAGAAAAAAGTCGAAAGGAGAAGTCAGGCTTTATTTTTTCGCAGAAGGAGGTATGGAACGAAATGTTACGCACCCAATTCACTCGTCAGGGACTCAGATGTACCCCGAAACGAGGTACACCTCTAACCACAGCAAAGTACTGTATCCCTGCCCATAAGATGCCAGCATAGCGAGGTGCAAATGAATCTTTTTAAAACCGTAAAGGAATCCGTTACTATCAAGCAGGCTGCAGCCCTGTACGGTCTGCCTACCACGACCACCTGGATGGTTCGATGCCCTTTCCATGAGGACCATACTCCCAGCATGAAACTGAACGACACTTATTACTACTGCTTTGGCTGCGGCGCCACTGGCGATGTCATTGACCTTACCGCCCAGTTGTTTGGTCTCAGCAGCTTCCAGGCAGCCCGGAAACTGGCCCAGGACTTCGGCCTCAGCCCGGACAAGCCCCCATCCGGTGCAATCTCTCTGCCCAAGTCACCCGCGGCCCCTTCAGACACTCAGAAAGAAGAAATCTTCTACTGTCTCCGGGTCCTCCACGACTACCGTGATCTTCTAACCCGATGGCAGACAGAGTTCGCTCCCCTATCCACGGAGGATCCGCTAGACGATCGCTTTGTGGAGGCTCTGCACATGCTGGCCGTTGTGGACGACCTCATTGATTGCCTGGCCTTCGGGCCTGCCTCCAAGAAGGCTGACGCCGCCAGGCATCTGCTGGGCGGCCAGCTTCTGCCTATGTTAGAATCCCGCCTCAATTCCCTGGATAGAAAGGAGGCTGCATGAAGAAAAATAAATACTGGCCCAGCTACAATGACCCGGTCTGGCTGGAAGAAGGCTTCCGGATCAATGAGTCAGTTTTCTGTGAGACCTTCATTTCGACCCACAAAATTGTTTTCTGCAATGGTTTCTTCTTCACCGAAGATGGCCGGGTGACGGACGAGATGCCTCTGCGGAGTACCATCTATGCGGAACTGAAGGACTACGCAAGCAACAACGTAGCCCGCAAGGTAGGCAGCATTCTGGACCTGCTGAAACTTTCTGCCCAGGTGGAGGACTTCCGGCCGGTCACCAACTGCATCCACCTGGCTAATGGTACCTTGAACTTGAACGGCAGCTTTCAGGAAGGAAAACCGGAAGTGGTCCGCAACCGGCTGCCGGTCAAATATAACCCCACAGCGGCCCAGCCCACTCACTGGCTGCGGTTCCTGTCTGACCTGCTCTACCCTGAGGATATCCCCACGGTTCAGGAGTTTATAGGTTACTGTCTCATTCCCAGTAACAAAGGACAGCGGATGATGGTCATCAAGGGACGGGGCGGCGAGGGCAAGAGTCAGATCGGCGTGGTGTTGTCCAAGCTGTTCGGTACCAATATGAAGGACGGCAGCATCGGCAAAATCTCTGAGAACCGCTTTGCCCGGGCTGACCTGGAACACATCCTGCTCTGCGTGGACGACGATATGCGGATGGAAGCCCTGCGGCAGACCAACTACGTCAAGTCTATTGTTACTGCCCAGGGGCAGATGGACCTGGAGCGTAAAGGCAAGCAGAGCTATCAGGGCTGGATGTACGCCCGGCTGCTGGCCTTCAGCAACGGAGATTTGCAAGCCCTGTACGACCGAAGTGACGGCTTCTACCGGCGGCAGCTGGTCCTGACCACCAAGGACAAGCCCGCTGACCGGGTAGACGACCCGGATATAGCCGAAAAGATGGCCGCCGAGGCCGAAGGGATTTTCCTGTGGGCCTTTGAGGGGTTGCAGCGTCTGGTCAAGAACGGCTTCAATTTTACCGAAAGCGACCGTGCCCGGCAGAACCGGGAGCTGGTCAAGCGGGACAACAATAACTTCTTCGATTTCATGGAGGCCGAGGACTATATCCGGCTCAAGGCAGATGCCTGCATCAGCTCCAAAGACCTCTATACCATTTATAAGATGTGGTGTGAAGAGAACAACCTGGTAGCCATGAAAGCCCGGAGCTTCAGCGATGCCGTGATTGCCAACCTGAAAAAGTACAACCTGGAGCACACCAACAATGTCGCCAACTCGGCAGGCCGCCGCGTATGGGGCTATCTGGGGATCGAAGCTCTCGTTCGGCCTGAGATGCCCTCTTCTTCCTGGGGATAAAACTGTATATGGGAAAACTTGGCCTTTTCGCTATGTACGTATGTACGAGGTCCGTACAGCGGTGCATAGTGCAAGGCCTTAAAGGGCATAACCGTTTGTTACTCCCTTGAAGTGGCTATGACCAAATTGGAGCTGTTGACAAATAGCGGAATCGTACAGACAAATCTGTTTCAAATTCGCTGTTTGTTGAAAAATAGCAAGAAAAAAGACGCCTGGTGAACTGAACCGCCCCATATTGTGCGGACAGTACAAAAAAGAGGCCTGCAAGGGGTAGAAGTAAACGAATCAAAGACTGGCCTGGCGAAGCGAGAGCGGAGCCAGGCCAGTCTTTGTCTGGA
>NZ_NFHK01000085.1:0-4416 GCF_002161315.1 Faecalibacterium sp. An77 | reverse complement strand
CTGGTACCGGTCTTGTAAGCGACAATGCTTCTGTCATACAGATCACGGATCATGGACAGATAGAGAACGCCTTCCTTGGTATGAATGTAAGAAATGTCTGTGACCCACTTTTGATTTGGATGTGTAGCATTGAATTCACGATTCAGAAGGTTTTGGTATTTGTGGACCTGCCAGCCCATCTGGACCCATTTTCTTCTGCGGCGTATCTCACTTAAAAGATCGTATTTGTGCATAATTCTTAAAATTGTCTTGGGGTTTTTGACGATTCCTTCGCTGTCCAGCCAGAGTTTTATCCTTCGGTATCCATATGTTCTTCTGCTGGATTCCTGCTTCGCCCGAATCTTTTCTGCAAGTTCCAGATCTTTTACAGGGTGCTGCCTCTGTTTGACATACTTGTAATAACCGCTTCGGGAAACCTTTAGCATCCTGCACATCTGTACGATTGGATACTTCATACGATGGCGGTGGATAACAGCATATTTAAATCCTGGCTTCACCTCCTCCCCATGGATCGCATAAAATCCCGCAGCAGCTCATTCTCCATTCTCAGTCGCTGGATGATATATGTCTGTTCTGCTACAATATCTCTCGGCTCAGAGTCTTTGCGTGGCCTGCCTTTTTTCCGCGGAACAATTCCCGCCTTGAGTTTGCGCTGTCGTTCATTATACCGTGATACCCAATTATGAACCTGCGAGTATTCCATGCCTAGTCTCCGGGCGATTTCACGGTTGGTAATACCCTCGCTTTTCCATTGCAGAATTTCTTTCTCATATTGATTTATTTTCGTGTATTTTCTGGGCATAGCAAAACCTCCTCGTGTAGTTCTATTATCCTACACGGGGAGGTTTTTTGTCTATTGTCTACTTTTTACGGACCTGTTCATCTTCAGGGGGTTTTTGAAAATGCGTTTGCGGCAATTGAATATAACTGGAATTTTCTCCCAGGCAATCAGAGATAGAACCAGACATCATAATATAAACCCTCTTGATACGGTTAACGAAAGCGAGTCACTGTTTGAATGACTTTCGCTGTCCGTTGGGCATCTGCTGTATTCCATAGCCTTTTGTGTCACACTTGATTCATCTGGTGTTTGCAAATCTCATAGGTCTTGTCAGCCACGGCATCGTAGTAGGCGTTATGGCTGATGACAAGGATCAGCTTCTGTTCCCGGAGCTTCACCAGATAATCGACGAGAGCACGCTCGGTCTTTTCATCCAGATTGCTGCCGGGTTCGTCCAGCAGGATGCAGGAGGCGTCACTGAGCAGGGTGCGGGCCAGATAAATCTTCTGCTTTTCACCGAGGGACAGGTTTTCCGGCTTGATGGTCACCTGTTTGTCAGCAGGTGGGAGCTGAAGAACGGAATCCAGTTCCTGATACTGTGCATCAGAGACAGCACGTCCGCAGACAATGTTTTCCTGGACAGTACCTGTGAAGATGAAGTTGGGATAGAAAAGATAGCTGAGCTTCGATTTTTCACAGGTAAAGTTGCCGGATTCATGGACCCGAAAATGATGATCGTCCCTGGGAAATACGCCCGAAATGATATTGAACAGAGAGGATTTGCCGCAGCCGTTTTCGCCGTGGATCAGCACGATGCCCTTGTCCTGCGCCGTGAACTCCGGTACATGAAAGAGCACTTCCTTTTCCGAGCGCATCAGGTCGATATTATGGGCTTCGATTTTGGGACAAGCTGCTGTTTCGGTCTCCACTTTCTGGTCGGGCAGGGCAAGAAAGTCGGCCACCCGGTCAAAGGTAGGCTTCTGGCTGACAATCTGGGCGTGCAGCATGGAGACCTCGGACAGCGGGTTGAACAGATAGCCGATGATCTGGATCGAGAACAGCAGCTGGCCGATGGTCATATTCTGCAGGACAACCTGATTTCCGCCGATGGTGAGGATGAGAAGCGGAGCCAGCGTGGTGACAAAGAGGGGGAATTCCTGCACAATCAGCAGGAAAAAGTGTTGGCGATTGCGGGCGTCAAGATAGGTTTTGAGGGCCTTATCATGGCGTTTCTGAAGATAATCCCCTACTTTGTTCAGAGTGACGCTGACTTTACCGTTCAGGATGACGTCAAATTCCTGATACCACGCATCACCTGCGGCCCGCTCTTTGGCCACCAGCTTTTCCAGCCTGCTCTGATTCAGAAAGTTGGGCACCATATAGAGCGGAATCAGGATGATGGCTGTCAGGGCAATGGCAGGGCTGGCCAAGGCGAACAGCAGCCCGATGATGACGATCACTTTGATAATATTGGATGGCACAGTAACCAGATAACTGCTCATGGTGTAGACGGCGCTGACATCGTTGGCCATATACTGAATGCGTGCCTTGTTCTGGCTCTCATAGGCAGGGATGCTGCTGGAAAGAATCTTCCGGGCCAGATGCTGGCGGTAACTGCTGGCCATCCGGTCTGCATTCATCTGTGCATTGTAATTGACAAAATAAAACTGATAGAAGTGGATGACGAAAACGCAGACGACGATGCCCAGTATCCAAGACAAAGGGATCAGGGTGCCGGAGCCAATCCAGGCATCCGTCAGATACAGAGTCAGCGCTGCAGGCAGCAGTGTCAGCAGAAAGCCGCCAAGGTCAAAAAGAATCCGAACAATCAGCTGCGGGAATGTAATATAGATGCCGCGATCTTCCAGATATTTTTTCATGAGTGTGCTGCCTCCTTTTGTGATAAAGCTTCAGTGTACAGTTTATGGATGTATTTGTCTAGAAAATACTTCTCAGGGATACAGAATTTCTTTTGTCTCAGACGACAGTATGTGCAACCGCCCATACAAAGAGGCAAAACAACACAGTTGCGACATTCATCGTCAGCAAAAGGACTGGCATTGATTCGATTTCGGTAATGTTCATTCAGGTGGATTTGCCCGGATTCGTCAATATAGCCTTGCTCAAATTCGTCAGTACACTCGCAAGAAGAACAGAAGTATAATTTAAGATCCGTTCCAACTAGAAAGGTATTGCCGGACTCAAAGCTGCACCCTGCCGTTCGGGTTACATTTCTCGGAAATTTGTAATGGGCCTTTGTAAAAGAATCCTGTGCACGGTCATAAGCAATACTGTACTCCTCTGCGGTGTTGAAGTAGAAATTGCTGAGCTTTTCAGAGTTGGTGAACTCGTGAGCATTTGTAATGTGGATGAAATACCTTGAACGGGGAAGGCCTAAAGCATTGATCTCTGCAAGAAAAGCATCAAGATTTTGATTTTCCTTTGTCATGTTCAGACGAATGATGACAAAAAAGTTGTTCTGTGTCGCAGACACAATATTGCTGCAGATTCGTTTGTATGTGGGCTCTCCTGAAACATGCCGGCGTGTTTTATTGTGCAAATTTTCTGTTCCATCCAGAGTAATTTGAAACGCATGAATTCGAGTTTCTTCTCTGAATCGGTGCAGCAGTTCTTCTGTGAGCAGATAACCATTTGTTGTAACATTGGAACTGCCTTTGATACCCTTCTCTTTTAAAAAATGCTCAATATAAAAAATGGGAGCAGTATTCAAAAGTGGTTCTCCACCAAACCAGTGAATGTTGATAACCTCTACCCCATTATCAATGGATTTCATAAGATATCGGCACAGCCGGTTTGTTTCCTCGATGCCCATGTTGTGAGTACTGTGAGCCTGGTAGCAATAGGGGCAACGAAAGTTGCAGGCGTCTGTAACCATAACAGTAAGTTCCAACTTTTTCGAGCTTGTGAAATTATTCTTCCACTTAAACTCCAAAGATGCCAGTTCATCTACATCATCTGCGACCAAAAAACCCAGATCTGCCATAGCAGCCTGCGTGTCACTATCTAAATCGTTTCGTTCATACTGATCCAGAGTCTTTTGATCCAGCTCGACCAGAGTTTCTTTGGCAGTGTTAAAAAGCAACGTCGGCCCGTTGACTTCCTGGCTGATATAATTGAATATTGAGTGCTTCATTGATAATCCTCTTTTATAAATGTATATATATCACGAATACGGTTGCTCAAATCTGGGCAACCGTATTCGCACAAGATGAAATTTGCTTTTTAGAGCTCGTCTTCTACTTCGTCGGGGAATGCACCAACTGCACCAGAGCAGCAGTTGATCGTAATGCAGTCAGCCCGGTCGAGAACGTCGCTACCATTTTTGATGATTCGCATAAGAATTTCTCCATTCTATTTTTATTCGGAACTTGACGGTATGTCCGTTCCGTGTCTAAATAGTATCATAAGAGATTAGTGCAAACCATATCGTTTTGTGTTAGTGAGCTTCCGGGTTTAATTTTTTTAGAATCCGGGATGGTTATGGTATAATGTCCTTAGAGCAACCCCATAAAATATCAACAATAACCGGCACAAGCAAACCAGTTACGACAGTCCGAAGAAGTAACGGCAGCAAACGCCTGGTATAAAGCAAGGTCCAAGTCCTCGAAGGTCAA
>NZ_NFHK01000084.1:0-4490 GCF_002161315.1 Faecalibacterium sp. An77 | reverse complement strand
AACCATGAGCGCATTCAACTGAAAACAGGACTGGCTCCGCTTACGCTTCGCCAGTCCTGTTAAGCTCCCCACTACACGAGGGTCTTTTTATTCATGTCTACTAATTCTGGGGCAGTTCATCGGGTGCTTTTCCATGTCGTTATTTTATTTGGGGTCGTTTTACGCAACCGGCTGTTTCACAAACAGGCGGCGCACATAGATCCTGCTGCGGGGTCCCTCAAGGCTTCAGCGGGCCATAAAAATAGGATGCGGTAGCGCCGCCGTCGACAAGAAAGTCTGCGCCGGTGATGAAAGCGCCCTTGTCGCTCATCAGCAGCTCCGCCACATTGGCCACCTCGTCGGCAGTGCCGGGGCGGCCGGCGGGGCATTTGGCGAACATATTCTTATAAAAATCCCCGCGGGGGCCGTTGAACTCGTCGATGGCCAGCGGAGTGACGATGATCCCCGGCGAGATGGAGTTGACCCGTGCGCCCTGGCTCCCCCACTTCACCGATTCCGCCATCACCCGCTTTTCGTTGCAACGTTTGGCCAGCTGATAGGCGTGGAGCGTGTCCTGGATATTTTTGAGCTGAAGCAGGGGCAGTTCCAGCAGGTGCTCGGCAGGAGTGCAGGCCAGCTGTTCGTCCTCTTCGGGAGTAAGAGCCGGCATCCGGTGACCGGACTGGCTGGAAATGGTCACACCTACACCGCCGGGGGCAATTACTTTGCCCACCTCTTCCAGCAAAACGGCTGTGCCGTAAAGATCCACCTTCAAAATGGCTTCAATGGGGGCCTGGCTGGGGGAAACTCCCGCCGCATTCACCAGCATGGTGATCTCGCCCATCTGCTGCGCCCGGGCGATCATCTTTTGAATGGATGTACGGCTGGAGAGGTCCATCTCCACGGGGGTTACATCATAGCCGGCATCGTTCATAATTCGGGCGATAGTCTGGGCATTTTCCAGTTTTTTATCTCCCACCAGAATCTTTTTGCCGTATCCCATCCGACGTGCAATGGCCATGCCGATCTGGCCAGCCCCAGCCCACAGCATCACTTGCTGCTTCATTCTGCGTTCCTCCTTTTCAACCTTACAAACTTTCCCGCCTCAGCGCGCCATGGCCCATCGTTTGATTTCTTCCCCGGCTTGCTCCACCCGGCTGCCCAGAATAGCCAGCCCCGGGGCCACGTTCGCCCCTTTGGCCGCCAGCGCGATCTTCCGCTCGGTTCCGCTCAGGCCGTTGCCCTCATGGGTACAGAAGGGGCGAATGGTTTTGCCCGTCCAGTCAAATGCTTCCAGGAAAGAGTAGACCGCCATGGGCAGATCCCCCCAATAATTGGGGTAGCCCAGATAAATCTCGTCGTACCCCTCAAGGCTTCCCGGAAGCGTTTCCAGCTCCGGTCGGGCATGGATCTGCTGGTCGGCCTTTGCCTGCCGGATACAGGTCTCGTAGTCCTCTGCATAGGGAACTTTCTGCTGAATTTTGAACAGCTCCCCGCCCACCGCCTCTGCAATCATTTGAGCCGCCTTCTCGGTGTTGCCCACTGTAACCCAGCGGTATTGGCCGCCAAAATAGTTTTCGCCGGCCCGGGAATAAAACACAATCAGTTTCGCCATTGTTTCTCCCTTTCTTTTGAATGCACTGACCGGAATCTCAATTTTTGTGAACGCCGGTCCAAGGTCTTTTCTTTACGCCTTCATTATAGAGTCCGCTGGCCCGGGAATCAATTTTGCTTTCAGAAACAGTTGATAAGTTTTTCTAATACAAAAAAGATCATCCCGAATCTTCGGAATGATCTTTGGGCACTGATTTTGTTCATTCAGCGGGCTTGTATTGCTGTTTCAGAATTTCGGCAAAGGTCTCCACATAGTAGCCGGAATTGTCCTTCTTCCAGAAGGCGCAGTAATTGCGGGTGATCTGCTCTCCCCCGCGCACTAGAGGGATTCGGACCAGACCGCTGTCCGGATTGTCCACCCCGCCGCTGCCCTCCACCGGGAGAAATCCCCGGCCGCTGATGGTCAGCAAACGGGCAGCCTCCAGCGTCTCGGCGCAGAGAAACTCTCCCTGAAAACCAACGATGTCCCGGTAATATTCCCGCTCGGTCTCCTGTTGTTCTTTGGAGGCCACCAGGATGCAAGGCAGATTCTTCAGCTCCCCGGGCTCGATCTCCTTCAAGGCCGCCAGAGGGCTGTGAGCGGACAGTTCCACCGCGCTGTCCGCGGTGGTCAGAATCAGGTTCACAAAGGTATCTGAGAAGGCCCGGCGCTGGTCATTCAGGGCAAGATCCACCTGCTCTTCCTGGAGCATTCGATAGAGTTCTTCGTGGTTCCCGTGGTGGATTTCGAGCTCCACGTCCGGGTATTTTTGGGCGAACTGCTCCACGGCACGATAGAACTCCCGGCCGCTGTAACTGCGCAGGTATCCGACCCGAAGACAGGCATTTTTGCCATGGGCGATCCGGAGGGACTCCCGGCAAATCCGCTCATAGTCGGCCACCAGAATCAGGCTTTTTTGATAGAAATACGCTCCCGCCGGGGTAAGTGTGAATTTGCGGTTTTTGCGTTCCAGCAAAAGAAAGCCCAACTCCCGTTCCAGCGCCTGGACTTGCTGGGAGATGGCAGACTGGGAGATATGGCATTCCTCCGCCGCCCTGGAAAAACTGCCGTTCCGCACCACAGCCTGAAAATACTGAATCTGCCGCAGCATGGATTTTCCTCCTGTACCAAAGAACTTTTTTTATTATAGCACAGAAACAGAGACTTTCCAAAATACTTCGTCTTTATAAGATGTTCTGTTGGGGTTCAGGTCCTCCATACAGGTGCAGCGTTCCCTCTGATTTCCTTTAACTTTTCGTCGGCAGCAATAGATAGGGCCGGATCTGTTTTGAGGGAATTCCCGGCTGCATATAGACCATTGGTTCATGACGCTTCCCCGCTTTTCTCAGACGCCTTTGACTGAATTCGATCCGATTTTGATGTGCAAAAAAGAAGCGAAACATGACAGACAGCTGTCGCACCCCTGTGGTATAATAGCTGCAAAAGCAGCTATTTGACCTGGAGGTGCGCGCGTTGCGCGGATTGGTTTTTGTCCGCTCTGGCGGACACGGTATAACACAGAAAAAGCGGAAAGGCGGCGCAGCCCATGAAAACAGAGCGTCTCATCGGCATCCTGTCCATCCTGCTCCAGCGGGAAAAGGTCACCGCGCCCGAGCTGGCGGAACAGTTTGAGGTGTCCCGCCGGACCATCCAGCGGGACATTGAATCCCTGTGCCAGGCCGGGATTCCCATCGCCACCGCTCAGGGCACCGGCGGCGGGATTTCGATTCTGGAGGGGTACCGGGTGGACCGAACCGTCCTCACCACCCCCGAGATGCAGGCCATTCTGGCGGGGCTGCAAAGTCTGGACAGCGTCAGCGGCACCCGCCGCTATGCCCAGCTGATGGAAAAACTCTCGGCCGGCGCCGGCGGGCGGGGTTCTCACATCCTGATTGACCTTTCCTCCTGGTACAAGACCAGCCTGGCCCCCAAAATCGAAACCATTCAGTCCGCCATCCAGCAGCACCACACCCTGCGCTTTACTTATTTTTCGCCCAAGGGGGAATCGGTGCGTGTCATCGAGCCCTATGATCTGGTGTTTCAGTGGTCTGCATGGTACGTCTGGGGATGGTGTCAGACCCGGGAGGACTTCCGTCTGTTCAAGCTCAACCGTATGACCGGGCTGACCGCTGGCGAGGCGTTTGTGCCTCGGGCGGCTCCTCTGCCGGATCTGACGCCGGACCGGGTTTTCCCCGCCAACTATCAGGTTACGGTTCTGTTTGATCCGGCCTGCCGCTGGCGGCTGGTGGAGGAATATGGAGCTGACAGCTTCACAGTGGAGCCGGACGGCCGGCTCCGGTTCCATCACAGTTTCCCTGATGCAGACAGCGTTCTCAGCTGGGTTTTGACCTTTGGGGAGGGCGCCGAACTGACCGAACCGGCCCAGCTGCGGGACCGGCTGGGCCAGTTGACCCGGCGGCTGGCCCAGCGCTACCAAAAGGAGGTTTGATCGATGCGTTATCTGTGGCTGGACGAATATCTTTTGAACAAGCGGGGCGTCACCAAGGATTTTCAGCCAGTATGGAACTGGATTCGCTATCACATCGGCGGCAAGATGTTTGCGGCCCTCTGTCTGGACGATGCCGGCAAGCCCTACTACATCAACCTCAAGCTGGACCCTATGGAGTCGGAATTCCTCCGGGGACAGTATCCGGACATCCTCCCCGGCTATTATTCCGACAAGCGATGCTGGGTTTCGGTGCGACCCGACGGCGCAGTGCCGGACTCTCTGCTGCGGGACATGCTGAACCAGTCCTATGGCCTGGTGCTGGCGGGACAAAGCAAAAAGGCCCGCCGGACGTGAAGTGACCCCAAAAAGTTAGACAATAATTTGAAATAAAAATAGTTCAAACAGCTGAAAGGGCTTGTTGTCTGTGAATTGCAGGCGGCAGGCCCTTTAGCTTTGCCTTAATACGCC
>NZ_NFHK01000083.1:0-5292 GCF_002161315.1 Faecalibacterium sp. An77 | reverse complement strand
AACCATGAGCGCATTCAACTGAAAACAGGACTGGCTCCGCTTACGCTTCGCCAGTCCTGTTAAGCTCCCCACTACACGAGGGTCTTTTTATTCATGTCTACTAATTCTGGGGCAGTTCAGGACGAGGGTTGTTGTATTTTTATAGGTTTTCAGCGCGTACCGATTGAGATAATCAGGCTATCTGAAATCTTGGACTCACCGGGGCGCAGCCCGGGAGCCTGCTAAAGCGGCTGAAACCTGACCGCCGGCAGGGCCTTGTGAAGCCCACAGCAGTCCCCGGTACCAGGTGAAAGTCTTTTGCCGACTTTTCTTCCAGAAAAGTCGGTTACTGGTTTTCCAGGGCGGCGAGGGCTTTGCGGAGGTTTTTGGCGATCTGGTCGGGGCAGCTGGTGGGCTTGGACCCGCAGGTGACGCCTTCCATCCGGGCGATGGCGTCCTCCGCCTTCATCCCCTTCAGCAGGCTGGCAATGCCCTTCAGGTTGCCGTTGCAGCCGCCCATCACCTGGACGGACTCGATGGTGTGGTCAGGAGCCAGCTCAATCATGGTCATGCGGGAACAAGTCCCCTGGTTGGGAAAAGTATAAGTCATAGTATTCACGTTCCTTCTTTTGTCATGTGTTCCCGGGGCTTTCGGGGCCGCCGGGTGTATCTTGCAGGCAGAGGGCGGAATCCGCCCCGCCGCCTTTCAGCAGGTATCAGCCCGCCGCAGTCCGCCGGGCCGGGCCGGTTTTGGTCTGGCCGGGCCCGCGGGGCGTCCGGGGCGGGTGTCAGCCGTTCAGCTGGCCCTGGCGCTGCCGGGCCAGGCCGCAGATGCGCTGGATCTGGTCGTCGGCGGTGGTGCAGGTGCCCACCGGGTGGGGATGGGCCGAATTGGCCCCGTGGAAGTCGGTGCCGCCGGTGACGATCAGGTTATACCGGGCGCACAGGGCGCGGCATTCGGCCTTGTCCTCCTCGCTGTTGCGGGGATGGTCGATCTCGATGCCGTCGATCCGCCCCTCCGCCGCCAGCTGCCGCACCAGCGGCATGCTCTTATAGACGGTAGGATGGGCGAACACCACCACGCCCTTGGCGGCACGGGCGATGTCCAGAACCTCATCCACGGTGGGGTATTCGGGGCTGTGGAGCACCACGCCCCGGGGATTCCATCCGAACAGGTAATGGTACACCTCCCCATAGACGCTGTCGCACAGGCCCAGCTCATGGAGGGCCTGCATGATGCCGCTCTTGTACAGCACCCCGCTGTCCTGGGCGTATTCCAGGGCCTGCTCGGTGCGGAACTGGGGGTACATCCCCTCCAGTTCCCGGGCGCTCTGGAGACAGCACTCGTTGCGGCGGCGGCGCATGGTGTCGCAATGGGCCCGCAGCTCGGGACAATCCTGGGGCCAGTAGCACAGCAGGTGAACCCGGTGCTGGCGCTCATAGTCGTAGCCGGTGAGCTCCACGGCGGGAATCAGCTTCACCCCCTCCTGTTCGGGGTGGGCGTAGCAGTAGGCCGCGCTGAGGAAAGTATCGTGGTCGGACAGGGCCAGGGCGGACAGACCCGCCCGGGCCGCCATGGGCGGGATGCGGTGGATGGGCACCGACCCATCCGAACAGGTGGAATGATTGTGCAGGTCGCCGGGCATGGCGAAGCCTCCTTTCCCGGGCAGCTGAGTCAAGCACTGCCTGCGGCAAAACTGGCGCAGCGCTCCGGTTTTTGTGAGCGTCCTCCGGGGCGCAAAGCAAAAATCAGCTCAGCGCAAGAGAGGAACACGGTCTCCTTTTGCAAGCGGACGCAGCCCCGCCGGACAACCAATTTGCCGCAGAGGCCGCCCCAAAGGGCGCAACTTCTGCGGCAAACGGCATCGGAGGGCGGGGCCGCCCCCGGGATCAGTGTTTGTAGAAGTTAATCAGGCAGCCATCCGCCAGGATCTGCCGCTCGTCGGCGGTCAGGGGCGCAATGGACAGGGTGAAGGCGGTGGGGGTGTCTCCCAGCACATAGGCGGGAATCTCGCTCAGGTCCCCGGCTAGGGCCTTGCGGGCACCCGGAACCAGGATATAGTCCCCCAGCCCGAAGGGGGTGGGCCCGGCGATCTGGAAGGGCAGCATACCCCAGTTGATGAGGTTGGAGCGGTAGCGCTTGGTGGCGTATTCCACCGCGATGTTGGCCCCGGCGCCCAGAACCCGCTGGCAGCTGGCGGCCTGTTCCCGGGCGGAACCGTCGCCCGGCTTGACCGCAAAGATGGTGGAGGCGATCTGGACGTCGTCCCAGGTCAGGCCCTCACAGCCCGGCGCCGCCTGGATCTTTGCCAGCAGGGCCTCGTCGCCCTGGCCGGCGCGGCGGGCGGCCTCCTCGGCCTGGACTTCCTTGGCGCGGCCCACATAGGCGGGGTCCTTGCGGCTGAGGGTGAACTCGGCCAGGCCCAGGGGGTTGGAGCGGTAGGAACTGGTTTCGCCCGAGGGGATCAGCTCGTCGGTGGTGGTGACGGGGTCGGTGATGTAGGAAGCCACCTTCAGCAGCAGGTTATCCCCCAGAGGGGCAATCTCGGGCCAGTCCTTGATGTTGGGGCCCAGCTTGAGGAGGGCGTCATAGTTGCCCTGGCCGAAGCCCTGGTACACGCGGGCCTGATAGCTGGTGTCGTCGAAGGTGTATTCGGGGACGGTGGGGTCGTAGTCGATGGCGGTGGCCGGGGTCAGGATGCCGCCGTTGGCGGTGGTGGCCGCAATGCTGCGGGCATCCATCAGGGCCACACCCGCCAGCTGGCCCACGCCGGGCTTGGAACCCTCGCGGCTGGGGAAGTTGCGGGTGGTGTGGCGGATGGACAGAGCCCCGTTGAAAGGCACGTCGCCGGCGCCGAAGCAGGGGCCGCAGAAGGCGGTCCGGATGGTGGCGCCCGAAGCCATCAGGCTGGACAGGGCCCCGGCCTTGTCCAGGGCCATCATGACGGGCTGGCTGGCGGGATAGACGCTGAGGGCGTACTCGCCGCAGCCGCCGGTACGGCCCTTCAGGATGGAGGCTGCCTCCACGATGCTGTCGTACAGGCCGCCGGCGCAGCCGGCAATGACGCCCTGGTCCACACGGAGCTTGCCGTTTTCGATCTTGGAGCACAGGTCCAGCTTCACGTCGGTGCGGCCCACCAGCTTCTGGACGTCCTGCTCGCAGGCGTGGAGGATGTCCTCCAGGTTGGCGTTCAGCTCCTCGATGGTGAAGGCGTTGGAGGGGTGCATGGGCAGGGCGATCATGGGCCGGATGGCCGACAGATCCACCTTCACCACCCCGTCGTAATAGGCCAGGTCCGCCGGAGCCAGGGCCTTGTAGTCGGCGGCCCGGCCGTGGGCGGCCAGATATTTCCGGGTGGTCTCGTCGGTCTCCCAGATGGAGGACAGGCAGGTGGTCTCGGTGGTCATGGCGTCGATGGCGTTGCGGGTGTCCTGGCGCAGGCTGGCCACGCCGGGGCCGATGAACTCCATCACCTTGTTCTTGACATAGCCGCTCTTGAACAGGGCGCCCACCAGGGCGATGGCCACGTCGTGGGGGCCGCAGCCCACCGGCAGCGACCCGGTCAGGTAGATGGCCACCACGCCGGGCCGGGCCACGTCATAGGTGCGGCCCAGCAGCTGTTTGGCCAGCTCGCCGCCGCCCTCGCCGATGGCCATGGTGCCCAGGGCGCCGTAACGGGTATGGGAGTCGGAGCCCAGAATCATCTTGCCGCAGCCGGCGAATTTCTCCCGCATGTACTGGTGGATGACGGCCAGGTGGGGCGGCACAAAGATGCCGCCGTACTTCTGGGCCGCCGACAGGCCGAACCGGTGGTCGTCCTCATTGATGGTGCCGCCCACCGCGCACAGGCTGTTGTGGCAGTTGGTCAGCACGTAGGGCAGCGGGAACTTCTCCAGGCCCGAGGCCCGGGCCGTCTGGATGATGCCCACAAAGGTGATGTCATGGCTGGCCATGGCGTCAAACTTGATTTTCAGGTTTTCGGGGTCGCCGCTGGTGTTGTGGGACTGCAGAATCCCCCACGCAATGGTCCCCTGCTGGGCTTTGGCCGCGGCGTCCGCGTCAAATCCCAGCGCCGCCAGGGCGGCCGGGGCGTTCCCGTCCGCCATAATCCACTGGCCCCGGGCCAGGTATGCGCCGGTGCTGGTGCACTCAATCATTTCATTCGCCTCTCTCTCAATTTTTCTTTGTTTCCCAAAGCCGCCCCCCGCCCCATTGCCGGCAGCCGCTTTGTTTTTATAGTATACCACGGTTCGCGCGAAAGAAAAAGGGGCAGCAAGTACTTGGCCGCCCCTGCCGAGAAAGGGCAGACATCAAGCCTGCCCTTTCGGGTTTATCTTCTTTTTGATTTTGGGAACATAATTGGGATCATATAAAGAGGCTTTCCTCTCCAGCTTTTTAAAATTACAGCAGATCTTTGTATAAAAGGGAGCGCAGCCGGACACAGCTTTGCGATATGTAACCTCAGCGCGGTGTACAATCAGCTCCGCATTCTTTTCACAATAGTTCAGCTGATTGATTAACAGCATTCTATACTTTTCATCCTGAATATCTTTAAAATCAAAAGGCAGCAGACACGCCGGGACAACCGGAATCATATTGTTGAAGCCCATGATTCCCAGTCGTCCATTATCCAGTTTCAGCACAGGGCCTCCTGATTTCAGATTTGCATGATTCGGCTTTGGAGATTCGAGCGGCACATAGTAAGACATACCATTTACGGAGAGAACCACGCCCACATAAGGGCGGTGTTCCCCCTTGTTCATTTGGACACGATTATCAATGGAATGAAGATAGTTAATATACTTCTCCTGAATGTGATAAAATTTGAACTTTGCCATATGCCCTCCAAAGACGAGAAAACGCGGAGTGGCACATAGCCACCCCGCGCCTTTTTGGTTCCTCACTTTCGGTAGAGGCTCACCGCTTTTTTCATTCTCTACTTAACGGTAAGAGCTCACCGCTTTTTTCATTCCCCTATTTTTCAGGCAGGGCGGGGCTCCCCTCTTTCAGCGGACAAGCAGACGTTTCGTCTTTTGTCTTGGCAGGGATATATCTCCCTGCGTTTTTATTATATACAAAAAGCGGAGCAAAAGCAACACATGTAAACTGGCGTGAAAAAATTTCATCCATTTCAAGCTCATTTTAAAACCTATCATCGTCTGTTTTGCCCGACAGTTCCGTCAGACGGTCCAGACTGCAGCCACGGCTTGAGCGAAAGAAAAAGAGTCTTTTCCCGCAGAAAATTCCAGCCGGGAGCCAGCCCCCAAGGGGGGCGGCGGCGCAGCCGCGGGGGGACTTCCTCTATGGGCGGG
>NZ_NFHK01000082.1:0-5477 GCF_002161315.1 Faecalibacterium sp. An77 | reverse complement strand
CGCAAAGGGTGCCGATGCCAGCGCTCTGTGTTTCAGTGTGATCGAGACAGCCAAGCACAATGGTCTGGATCCCTTTGGTTACCTGCTGTTCCTGCTGCAGGAGCTGCCCAAACTGGGCGAAAATCCTACCGAGGAACAACTGGTTCCGCTGCTCCCTTGGGCTGAAAGCCTTCCCGAGTATTGCAAACTCAAATAATTTCAACCGATTTGAGCTCCTCATGGGAGCTCTTTTCTTTATCCCTCACGGGGGATTATGGAGCGCTTACATTTTAACTGATTTGAGCTCCTTATGGGAGCTCTTTTGTTTATCCCTCACGGGGGATTATGGAGCGCTTACTAATCTTCCGAAGAAAACAAAAAATCCGAACCCTTCTCCCACAGGAAAAAGGTTCGGATTTTTCTGATTTGGTGGACCTAGTGGGATTCGAACCCATGACCTCTCGGATGCGAACCGAACGCTCTCCCATTTGAAGACAAAAGAAGCCCCCATGATACATACGTTATAAATGCAAAAACATCGGTTATACGTTTTATTCTTGAAAAATGGAGAAATAGATATGCAGTTTGTATTTGATTCAGTCCAAAACCTCTTAGGAGCTGGCAAAATTGAGTTGCAGATGAGACTCGAACGAGCAAGCGAGTGTAGCTTGAAGATGGCACTGATAATCGAATGAGCAGCGAATAAGCCACATACCAATTAGAAAAACAACTGTATATGCGTAAAATTTTAAAGCTGTTCTGCAATGTGGAAATGGTGGGGAGCCAAAGCTGCTGTTTGAGTACGCACCCTAAATGAGATTTTGAGGGATTATTTCAAAGAAGGCTTTCTATCCCATAGACGCACCATGAATCGAACATGAGCAAAGACTTTTTGGGACACCATATAATGGCAGAATATCTCACTAAAGTTGATAGTCTTTATGCAACAACAGACTCCGAAGAAAGCATGAAAGGGAAAGGTCTTTGAGTTTCTATATATCCTTTGCTGGTTTGTAGTTGGAATAGATCAATATGCCGATTACGGATACCTCGAAGTCTTGGTATGACACGATTCAACTAAAGTGGTCAGCGCCTCCATATTAAAGCAATTACAATCATTCAATTCTGATGGAGGTGTCGCTGCACGCATGAACCGCGCTCCTGAGCCCATCGGTTACATACCCCCGCAACCGGGCCTTGAAGATGCGCTTCAATACGCTACACAAATCTTTAATTTTGTAAGTCTAAATTGGGCGACCATTCTTTTAAGAGCTTTTGCTATGCATTGCTATAGAGCAGTAATTTTAAAATCATTTAGAACCCAAGCAAACCAGTGTCTCTTGGAAAATATATGTCAAATTCACCGCAGTTTTCATCCACAAAAACAATACGTTTCCCCAAAGCTTGTGCAAACCCTATTTCATAGATCGTAGTAGGACCAATATAGCCTTCACTGTTACAAATAATCACTGCGTCTGCATCGTATATCGCCTTAGTATGCTTGTGTTCTATCCAATATGTTTCTCTCTCATTAATGATTTTTTCGCCATGAAATAGCACAAAGCTTTCATTAAAAACGCTTTCATACTGCAGGCTTTGAGGGCTTAGTACTTCAATATCTTTCTTTCGACAATAATTATACACCTCTTTGACAAGTCCAAGATGCTTTCTGAAGCTTCCACAAATCACCACTCTTTGAAACTCTTTTTTGCATACTCCATACAATATAGAATCGGTTAATGCATTTGTTCGAATTAAATATAAGTTCCTTATACTCAAAGGCACAATATTAAGATTAACCCCTAATTCCATATAAAAGTTTTTTCTTATCGTTAATGCCGTATGGGGATCCAGATCAAATTGAACGCTCCAATAAACCCGAATATGCAAAGGTGATATATTATTACATCTTATGATCTTTGAAATAGTACGAATTAACTCTTCTTGCGTTGAAGAAGATGTTGACAATTCAGTATTGATTTTTATATGCAGAAACTCTGTGAATTTTTCGCTTATATTATCGAACACTCCGGAAAAAAGCGTACCATTGTATATTTCTAGCAACAAAAATTTTTGATCTTTTCTTCCCATCATTATACCCCCACGATTTTAATATGATTCCAATGTTCATGTGGTATACAATAGAGACGATCTTCATCTTTGTTACTTTGCTCATCTTGCGGATCGGTCCAAAATACTATTGTTTTTCTAAGTGCAGATGCATAATAGATTTCACATGCTGTACTTCTTCCGATATATCCATCCTTATTACATACAAAAAGAATATCACAATCATCAATCGCTTTTAGATGTGCATACTCTGATTTGGTCGTAATAGGGAATAATTGGTCCTCTTTATCAAACTGTGGGCTAGTAATCTTTGCGCCCAATTGTTCAATTGATTTTGCTGCTTCAGCAAAATACTTTACATGAGAAGGTTGAGTGCTACCACTAAGTACTACATTATAGATATAGCTATTAATGCTTCCGTGTATATTAAGCAAGTCAGAAGGAATGATTAATTTAACATTCAGCAACTCAAATATTGTTTCTAACAATAAATGGCCAAACTTAAAGCCGTATATTCTTTTTTGCTTCGACTCATCGAAGCCTCTCGATAAAAGCTCTTCTCTAAAATTAACTGTAAACAGTTTTTCATGATTAGCTTTTTTGTAGTTTTCAAAGTTAATAATATATTGATGTTCTTTTATTGATTCGTTTGGATTATGAACAAGTGGATAGTTAAACTCTTGCATAAAAGAGAGTTCATCTTTTATTATTATTGCTTTTCCTACTTTAATTCCTTGGAGTCCACTTTTAATTCTTCTTTTTATTTGATTTTTTAAATATTCAATGTTTTCCTCAGTTAAAACTTCATGCATTTTTTTGGAGTTAACGAGGACTTGAACATCTGTTAGACTATACGTTAAAGATGTGGAGTCGAGTTTTCCGGCTGCGGTTAGCGTCATTATATCTACATAGTTTCTTCCTATATTAATAATTGCAGTATCTGAAGAAAGGTCACCAAACAGTTGCGAAAGGTTCCGAACCGTTTGTTCCGGAGTTAAAATATTAAAATACAAATTTGTCTTTACATAAAATTCTCGTATAAAATCTTTTAAATCAGTTTCAGACTGAAATAAATCAGCAAATTTAGAATCAACGATAACTTTAACAAGGAAACTATCGGGGAATGTTTTAACCAAGTCTTGGATATTAGTAATAATTTCATCGAAATAATTTTCCGAGCTTGGTGATGCTTGATAGCTTATAACGCGATCTTCTTTAAGGGAATTGTCATCATTAACCCTAAAAAGTCTACATGTAGTCACTCCAATGTTAATTAGGTATCCAATTCCCTTCTTTGTTTTATCCATTTACAACATCCTCAATAGCTTTAAACAAACTTTCTAAAGAATCTTCAAACACCTCAAAACCCATCAGAATGCTATCTATCTGCTCGGTAGTTTGTGTACGTAAAGTTTCTGTTGCGTCTGAATGATTGAGGTCATCTAGCAATTTGTCTTTTATTTCTTGAAAAGTTTTCTTAAATGCGTCTCGTGCACTTTTTACTTCCCACTTTGCAGAACTTAACTCAGTTAGGTCGATATTTGCCACAGAGGGATTGTGAGTTGACTTTCTTATAATTTGATAAATGCTTTTTATTGCATCTTGCACGGTTTGTTCCTCAACTTCGCCGGAGGCAGTAACAATTTTATACTTTTTATAGTCATCTAAATTGATTAGTTGAGTAAAACTCTCAGGATCATCCGAATATTTTTTCCAAGTGTCAGTAATAATTTCTCTAAGCTTTTTGATAAAAGCTTCAATTTTATAATAATGTAAATCTTTAGGATACTGTTCGTAACGCAGCACATTTGTGTCAAAAGGCGCTTTCGTCATATCATCTTTAATAATAACCACCGGCTTGCGCATGGTCATTCTAAGTCCTAGTTCATACATTACATTTGGATTGTTTGTGCTCATATCACAAACAATAATGTCGCATTTTAATATATTGCTAATAATTGTAGAGTGAATAACATCTGTTTTTGTCTCTAACCAAACGGGAACTGGTGCGAATTTCTCAGTTTTAGAGATTGCCTCTTTAATTATATTTAAAACATTTACCCAATGTTCTTCGGTATAACCAGGACAACTAGAAATGGGCATAATAATTCCACATGTTTTCGGTGTATCTGCACTCATCTATCCTCAACTCTTTTCAATATTTTTTTGCAGATGTTTTTTACATTGTATCACATTTCTATATAAATGTGAAGTTCCTCCAGACTTATTTGTATGATATAGCTATTGCAACGGTGTACAAAGGGAACATAATAATGGACTGCCAATCTTAAACAAAGTACCGCCCAAACGAGACTACGGGCGGTATTTTTTGTATCCTGGCGGAGAAAGGAGGAATTTCCCACGGGGGCTTGACTGAAAAGTTGAACCCCCTTTTTCATGCCCAAAAACAGGAGGTAAATGCTTATGGCAGATGATAAAATTACAAAAATGCCGGAGCAGCCGGTAACGGATACCGGGCCGGGTAAAGGGAACCCGTCCGAGCCAGAGAAAACGCCTACTTCCCCGGAGGCCGAAAAAGAGACGGAACAGCAGTCAGCGAGCCCGCAGGTGTCCGTCTATGACTTCGCTGAAATTGTGAAAGGAAAAAAGGCCGAGGAACGGGCGGCAGTTTCCGGCAGGGAAAGGCCTGCCCCGGCAAAAACGGAGAACCCGGAAAAGCAGCTGCAGGCCCCGAAAAAGGCTGAGGGAAAACAGGAAAAGCCCAAAGAGCCCGAGCAGCCGAAGCGCCGGGGCCGTCCTCCGAAGGAGGATAAGGACAAGGACGCCGCTCCGAAGCCCTCGCACAGAAAAAGTCGGAAAATGCACCCAAAGGGAAACCGGAGAAAAAAGCGGCTCCCACGGTGCAGGCCGCTCCCGCTCCGAAGGAACCCGAGGGGCCGAACGATTTCCACGCCTTCAAGAACCATCCCTTTGAGGTTCGGGACGATGAAGAAATGCGGGCTATGGTGTACAGCGTAAAGGACAAGGGCGTTACCCAGCCCGCTATCGTCCGTCCCCGTGAGGATGGCGGCTATGAGATCGTGTCCGGCCACCGCCGCCAGAAGGCCAGCGAGCTTGCCGGATATGAGGATATGCCCTGTATCGTCCACAATCTGACGGACGGTGAAGCCATTACGCAGATGGTGGAGGACAATCTGAACCGGCGTGAAGAAATCCTCCCAGCAAAATGACTTGATTGAAAAATCTCAAAACTGAATCAACTATTGATTGGAATTAAACGGCAGAAAAAGCGTTAGAATAAATTTTGCGTAACCCGAACAGCCTTGCTTGCTGGTACAATCCTATTGGTGAAATAAAAATAGTTTCATCACAGACGGTTATATGGTTGTGCCGATTTCCGAAACATAGTAACATTGAAATACTAACTGGGGCTGAAAGTGGCAAAATTGCTTGCTTGGTTTCCATTC
>NZ_NFHK01000081.1:0-5520 GCF_002161315.1 Faecalibacterium sp. An77 | reverse complement strand
GGGTGTACGGTACCGGCAAAGTTTGCGGTTTCAAAGTGTGCGCCCCACAGCAGCTAAAGGCACACCAAACCGCCAGCCCGCCAAAGCGGGCATGTGGTACCAATCGGAGCGGCGGGCAAAAGCCGTTAAGAAAAACACCCGTGCCGCCGTTTGAGGCCCTGAAAGTTTTTACAGGCCAGGCATGACAGTGTTTTTTAGGCTTTTGAACGCCGCGACTTCCCTATCTGGGTCCAGGGGTCTCCCCTGGTCGTTAGGGAGGGTAGGGAGTCCAGAGGGGGTAGGGAGGGGGAGTCGAAACCCCCTCCCTCCCCCTCTGGGCCTAGCGCAGCGGATAAAGAGGAAAAGAAATAGAGTGTTCAAGCGCAGGGCGGCAAAGTTTGTGCTTGTTTATGATCTAAACACATAAAAACAACCCCCGCCCAATAAAGGACGAGGGTTGCTGCATTTTTATAGGTTTTCAGCGCGTACCGGGTGGGAAATCAGGCTATCTGAAATCTTGGACTCACCGGGGCGCAGCCCGGGAGCCTTCTAAAGCGGCCGATAATCCTTGACTCGTAAAATCAGGTTTTGAGTCCGTTTGCATCGCACCGCGCCACAGGCGCAAACGCCGGGAGCGAGCCAGGGCGTAAAGGCCCCGCGGAAGTTACGGAGACCCGCAAACTTCATGGTACACATTGAAAGCTTTTTGGTTACTTTTTCTCCGAAAAAGTAACTCAGGTGTCGGCGAGTTCGCCGCGGCTGGCGGCCTTCAGGTAGGCGAAGATGAAGCCGTCCAGGTCGCCGTCCATGACGGCGTTGACGTTGCTGGTCTCGTAGCTGGTGCGGTGATCCTTCACCATGGTGTAGGGCATGAAGACATAGCTGCGGATCTGATGACCCCAGGCGATCTCGTTCTGGACGCCCTTGATGTCCTCGATCTTGTCCATGTGCTGCTGCTGTGCGATCTGGTACAGCTTGGCTTTCAGCATCTGCATGGCGTAGTCGCGGTTCTGGAACTGGCTGCGCTGGGTCTGGCAGCTGACCACGATGCCGGTGGGCTTATGAATCAGGCGGACCGCACTGGAAGTCTTGTTGATGTGCTGGCCGCCGGCGCCCGACGAACGGTACACCTGCATTTCAATGTCCTCGGGCCGGATATCCACCTGAATGGTGTTGTCCAGCTCGGGCATCACTTCCAGAGACGCAAAACTGGTCTGACGCCGTGCGTTGGAGTCAAAGGGACTGACGCGCACCAGGCGGTGGACGCCGTTCTCGCTCTTGAGCAGGCCGTAGGCGTTGGCGCCCTTCACCATGATGGACGCGCTCTTGATGCCTGCCTCGTCGCCGTCCTGGTAATCCAGCACTTCCACGTTCATCCCGTGGTTGGAGGCCCACCGGGTGTACATGCGGTACAGCATCTCGGCCCAGTCCTGGGCCTCGGTGCCGCCGGTGCCGGCGTGGAAGGTCAGAATCGCGTTGCTGTGGTCGTATTCGCCGTTCAGCATGGTCATCAGCTGCAGCTCATCCACCGCTTTGCCCACGGCGTCCACTGCCTGCTCCCCTTCCGGGATCAGGGAGGGGTCGTTCTCCTCCTCCAGCATCAGCAGCATGGTCTGGGCATCCTCATACAGGCCCTGCAGCTTCTCAAAGCGGCCCAGCTTGCCCTTCAGGTCGCCCACTTCGTCGAAAACTTTCTTGCTGGCCTCGGCGTCATCGTAAAAGCCCGGCCGGGTCATGGTGTGTTCCAGCTCCTGGACACGCTTCTTGCTGGCGTCGATGGCCAGCGCCTCCTCCAGGTCCTGCACCGACTTGCCATATTCGGCCAGCTGGACCTTCAGTTCGTCAATCGTTATCATAGCTACCTCTCACATCCGTGTTGGTTGGTGTATCCGAATTAGTATACATGGAACCGCCGGCAAAATCAATCCTTGCCCGGCGACGCCGGTTTCTGGTGCAGGGCGCCGGTGCCGCCCTCCACCACGCCGTCATGGCGCAGCACCGCGATCACCGTGCCGAAAAACAGCTTCACATCCCCCAAAAAGGTGATGTCGGCCACATATTCCCCGTCCAGGCGGGCCTTCACCGGGATCTCCAGCTCGTCCCGGCCATGGATTTGGGCCAGGCCGGTGAGGCCGGGGCGCACGTCGTTGGCCCCGTACTTGTCCCGCTCTTCCAGAAGGTCATACTGGTTCCACAAGGCCGGCCGGGGTCCGATCACCGCCATGTCCCCCACCAGGATGTTCCACAGCTGGGGCAGTTCATCCAGGCTGGTTTTCCGCAGAAAACGCCCCACCCGGGTGATATACTGGTCGGGGTCGGCCAGCAGATGGGTGGGCATGTCGTGGGGGGTGTCGCTGCGCATGGTGCGGAATTTCAAAATCCAGAAATGGCTCTTGTGAATCCCCACCCGCTTCTGTTTGAAAAACACCGGGCCCGGTGAATCCACCTTGATGGCCACCGCCAGGCCCAGCAACAGCCAGGACAGGCAGATCAGCCCGCACAGCGCCAGAACTGCGTCCAGCGCCCGCTTGCCGTACTTTCGATACATACCCCGCACCTCTCCTCTGCGTTATGGTCGTACTGTGAGTGTGCCCGCTGTGCCGGGCGGCATACACAGCGGCACCGATAATAAGTATTATAGCATATTTTGCCTGCTTCCACAAGATAAAAGCGATGCACTTTGATTTTTGGGGCGGGGGACGTTCTTGCGCGGGGGCGGGTTCTGTGCTATCATAGCCTTGGATTTTTCATGGACAGGGCCGCGGATTTTACATGGGCGTGGTACAATGGACTATGGAAAAAACGACTCTGCCCCTCCGTGGGCCCGACGAAAGGGAATGGTTATGGAACAAAACGAAAAAATGACCCCGCTGGAAAAGCGCTGGGTCCTGTACGATGTGGGAAATTCGGCCTTCACCCTGCTGATCTCCACCATCCTGCCCATCTACTTCAACGGCCTGGCCGAATCCGCCGGCCTGACCGACGCCGAATACCTGGCCTTCTGGGGGTATGCGGCGTCGCTGGTGACGGTGGTGGTGGCGGTGCTGGGGCCCACCCTGGGCGCCGTGGCCGACCTGCCCGGCATGAAGAAAAAACTCTTTGTCCTGTGCGTGGCGGTGGGCATCGCGGGATGCGCCGTCATGGGCCTGGTGCAGTCCTGGATCTGGTTTCTGGGCTGCTTCGTCATCGCCAAAATCGGCTACAGCTCCAGCCTGGTCTTTTATGATTCGATGCTCACCGACGTCACCACCCCCGAGCGGATGGACCGGATTTCCTCGGTGGGATACGCCTTCGGCTACGCCGGCAGCTGCATCCCCTTTGTGGTGAGCCTGGGGATCGTGCTGGGGTATGAGGCCATCGGCCTCACCCTCAACACCGCCATGCTGGCGGCCTTCCTGCTGAACGCCGGGTGGTGGCTGGTGTGCACCCTGCCCCTGCTGCGCAGCTACCGCCAGAAATACAGCGTCCGCGGGGACGGCCACATGGTATCGGGGGCCTTCCGCCGGCTGGGCGAGACTCTGCGGGAAATCCGGGGCAACAAACAGGTGTTCTGGTTCCTGATCGCCTTCTTCCTCTACATCGACGGCGTCTACACCATCATCGACATGGCCACCGCCTACGGCCAGGCCCTGGGCCTGGACAGCACCGGCCTGCTGCTGGCGCTGCTGGTGACCCAGATTGTGGCTTTCCCCTTTGCGCTGCTGTTCGGGTGGCTGTCCCGCAGGGTGGACACCGCCCTGCTGGTGTCCATCGGCATCCTGGCCTATGTGGGCATCGGCACCTACGCCATCTTCCTGCGCAGCCAGACCCAGTTCTGGATCCTGGCCGTCTGCGTGGGTATGTTCCAGGGGGGCATCCAGTCCCTCTCCCGCTCCTACTTCGGCAAAATCATCCCCCCCGAGCGCTCGGGTGAATATTACGGCCTGCTGGACATCTGCGGCAAGGGCGCATCCTTTGTGGGCACCTTCCTGGTGAGCGCCATGACCCAGATCTCGGGCAGCACCTCCATCGGCGTCATGGTGATTGCGCCGCTGATTTTGCTGGGCTTCTTTGCGTTCCGCCGCTCGGTTCGGGAGAGCCGGCGGGAGAACGCCTGACATTCTGAACACAACGAGGTGAATTTCCATGCCTGCTGTCTACGCACACCGCCGCTTCGGCGGCGAGGTTCTGGCGGCCTGCCGCAACGATGTGGCCCGCACCGCCATCGAGACCTATCCCGACCTGTACCGCATCGGGCTGCAGGGCCCCGACATCCTGTTCTACTACAATCCCCTGCGGGCCAACGGCTACAAAACCGCCGGCGACGGGATGCACGACGCCCCGGCTGCGCCCTTCTTTGCAGGGGCGGCGGCCCGGGTCAACGACCGGGCCGAGGGCCAGGCCCTGCTGAGCTATCTGCTGGGGTTCATCTGCCATTTTGCCCTGGACAGCGAATGCCACAGCTACATTGAATATGAAATCAACCGCAGCGGCCACGGCCACATCGCCATCGAGACCGCCCTGGACGGCGCCCTGATGGAGGCCGACGGGGTGGACTGGCGCAGCGTCAACCCGGCGGGATACATTGCGGTGAACGAGGTGACCGCCCGCACCATCGCCCGGGTGATGCCGGCGGGCCGGGAGCAGGTGCGGACCTGTCTGGCCAACATGAAGCGGTACAACCAGCTCCTGATGCCGGGGGGCCCGGTGCGCAACGCCCTGGTGAAGGGCGTGCTGCATCTGTCGGGCAAGTGGGATTCCCTGGGCGGGCTGGTGATTGCGGCGCTGGACCGTCCGGCCTTTGCGGACAGCTGCGCCGAGCTGATGCGGCTGGGGGATCAGGCGGTGCCGGTGGCGCTGGAGCTGATGGACAACTACTGCGACCACATTTTCCACGGCGCCGCCCTGAGCGAGCGTTTTGACCGCACCTACGGGCCTCATCCCGACCTGATGGCGGCCTACGAGAACGGCGGGAAGTAAACCGAACCGCCAACCATCCAAAATAACCACAGGGGCTCCTCTGCCGGACGGCGGGGGAGCTTTTTTGTGTCAATGCGAGGGTTTAAAGCTTTGCCGCTCTGCCCTTTAACACTCTATTTCTTTTCCCTTTTTTCGCTCCGCTGGGGCCAGAGGCTGCGAAGCCGAGGCGCTGCCTGCGGCAGAAACAGCCGAGGCGGAGCAGGGGCAAACACAGCGACCGCGTCCTGCGGACGAAACAGGGAGCTGTGTTTGGCGCAGTGCTCCAATTTTTACAAGGGCATTCATGCCCGCAGGAAAAATTGGCTAAGCACAAGAGGACAGCCGTCCAAATTTTCAAGCGGGCAGCGCCCCGCGCAGAAAATTTGGGCAACGGCAACCCGGAGGAGGGAGGGATGGTTTTCTTGCGCTTTGCCTCTCCTGCCCTTTAACACTCTATTTCTTTTCCCTTTTTTCCGCTGCGCTATGCACATCTGTACGATTGGATACTTCATACAATGGCGGTGGATAACAGCATATTTAAATCCTGGCTTCACCTCCTCCCCATGGATCGCATAAAATCCCGCAGCAGCTCATTCTCCATTC
>NZ_NFHK01000080.1:0-5628 GCF_002161315.1 Faecalibacterium sp. An77 | reverse complement strand
AATCCTCAGCTGTCTGTTTGGCGTTGTGATTCTTTTCAAACGCCTGCACCAATAAGTTCCGTGATTCATTGTGAAGCATATTCATCATCTCCACATTTATCATACCACTGCTGTACAGTGCGGCGGTGACTTCACTCTATTTTCTGGGTTTGCTCTAAAGAGGTCCTGACCGATAATATGAAAACTGTGGTCACAGGGCGTGAAGCGGGCAAGGTGATCTGGAATACGCAGTTTGCCGATTTTGCTGTAGAGATGGGATTTGTTCCAAAGGTATGCCGGGTAAGAACGCCCCAGACAAAGGGCAAAGTAGAACGTTTGGTGCGGTATGTAAAGGAGAATTTTTTCCCGGGCCGCAGCTTTGTAGACCTGGAAGATCTGAATCGCCAGGCGATTGCCTGGTGCAAATCAGTTGACTCAAGGCCTCATGGAACAACTTGCGAGATCCCTCTGCAAAAGCTGGCACAAGAAGAACTTTTCTCCTTACCTTCCCAGGAAATTCAGGACCGCTACCGCTGGGAAACGAGAACAGTTACAAGAGATGGACTTGTAAGCTTTGACGGCATCCGGTATGGTGTACCCTGGCAGTACAGCGGAAAGGAAGTACAGGTTCGAGCAGTGAAAGGGCAGCTAGAAATCTATTATGGAGAGATCCTTCTAGCCCAGCACCAGCTGCAGTACCATACGGGTAAAATTGTCTGGCTGCCCGGCCAATACAAGGGCCTGGCAGAACGCAAAGGGATTGCTGCTCCTTATCCAGCAGCACACCAACAGGACGTTCGTGTAGAAGTTCGTTCTCTGCATTTCTATGACTCCTTGCTGGGAGGTGCAGCACATGGTTGAGCTAGAACATACCCGCTCTCTCCTGGAACAGATGGGGCTGCACACGGCAGCTCAACTTTTGGATGCACAGCTGGAACAATCTCTTCACAGTCAGCAGACCTATGTTCAGTTCCTCCATGACTTGTTATCCTCTGAACAGCAGGAACGCCAGCGAAAAAGCCGAGAAACACGTTTAAAACTGGCAAGGCTGCCGCACCACAAGCAGCTGGAAGAATTTGATTTCACCTTTCAACCCAGCATTGACAAGCGACAGATCGAAGAGCTTGGGACGCTAGCCTTTGTAGCCAGAAATGAGAATGTGATTTTTCTGGGACCTCCTGGTGTGGGAAAGACGCACTTGTCTGTCGGTCTAGCTCTTAGAGCCCTGGATGCTGGAATGGTGGTCTATTATACCACTCTTTCCCGGCTTATTGCTGACTTGAAGAAAGCACAAACCCAGGGACATCTAGAGCGACGCTGGCGGATTTACCTGCGTCCAGCTTTGCTGGTGATTGATGAGGTTGGCTATATGCAGTTGAATCGCCAGGAAGCAGAACTTTTGTTTCGGCTGATTTCTGAACGTTACGAACATGGCAGCGTGATTTTAACCAGCAACAAATACTTCAGCGATTGGGGTGAGCTTCTAAGCGACAATGTACTGGCTACCGCTCTTCTGGACCGGTTATTACACCACGCTCATGTGGTAAATATCCGTGGCCAGACCTACCGGTTGCGTGACCGATTGAAAGCGGGCATTCAACCAGTTCCACCGGCCACGCTTCCGGCTGATGGTTAACCGGCGTATGTGTTTCCGGCGTTTGGGTCATTTTGTGGCCGGCGTTTTAGGCATTTTTTATTTCGGCGTTGACATATGCGAGAGCCTCACTTCATATGGCAGTAGTTAATGCGATTTGTAAGCATGGGAAGCAACCAGTACCAAATCCTGTACTGCTTAGTTACTATGAGAAGAAATGTAAAAACAAACCAGCAAAGGTGAACTGCACCCCATTTGTTAGACAGTATGGTATACTGAAAACAAATGGGGTGTTTTATTGTGCCAAAAGGGAAGCCAAACAAGAGATATACACCGGAATTCAAGAAAATGGTAATCGAAACCATGCTGGAAGAAAAGCTGGGTTACCGGGAAACGGCCCGGCGCTTTCAAGTATGCAACCATTACCGAATTCAACAATGGGAGCAAATTTACCTGACTGAGGGTCCGGAAGGTTTTGAAGTGGAACGGCGTGGCAGAGGGAACAAAGGACGTCCTCGGCAGCTACCGAAAGAGGTAGAAGAAGATCTGCTGGCAGAGGTTCAGAGACTTCGAGCGGAGAACGAATACTTAAAAAACTTACAAGCCTTGGTTTTGGAACGAGAGCGACGCCAGAGGAAAAAGCCCTGGTAGTCCAAAAACTGAGGCCGAAATATCGATTGTCTGTTCTGCTTGAAATCGCTCAGCTGCCCCGTGCCACCTTCTACTACCACCGAAAGCGGATGCACAGGACAGATAAATACGCACAAGCAAAGACAGAGATTTCTGCTATCTACCACGAAAATAAAGGTCGGTATGGCTACCGGCGTATCACGATTGCGCTTCGCAGCAGAGGAATATATCTGAACCACAAGACAGTACAGAGACTCATGAAGCAGCTGAGACTGGTTTGTCATGTCAGAGTGAAAAAATATCGCTCTTACAAAGGAAATGTAGGCAAGGTTGCGTCCAATCTGCTGAACAGAGATTTTTACGCAGAAAAGCCAAATCAAAAGTGGGTCACCGATGTGACAGAGTTCAGTCTGTTTGGCCAGAAACTTTATCTTTCTCCTATTCTGGATCTGCACAACGGGTATTTGGTCAGCTATACCATCTCTGAACGGCCGGTTTTGAGTATGGTGACAACCATGCTTGACAAAGCTTTTGCAGTTATACCGGATGGAACCGGGCTGATTCTCCATTCCGACCAGGGCTGGCAATACCAGCACAAGCAGTACCAGCGTATGCTCAAAGCTAAAGGTGTCCGGCAAAGTATGAGCCGCAAGGGAAATTGCCTGGACAATGCTGTGGCAGAAAACTTTTTCGGTCTGCTAAAGAGTGAACTGCTTTATCTGCAAAAGTTCCAGTCCATGCAGAACTTCAAACAAGAACTCATTGACTATCTGGATTACTACAATAACCGGCGTATTAAGGCAAAGCTAAAGGGCCTGCCGCCTGCAATTCACAGACAACAAGCCCTTTCAGCTGTTTGAACTATTTTTATTTCAAATTATTGTCTAACTTTTTGGGGTCACTTCACCTTTGCTGGTTTGTTTTTACATTTCTTCTCGTAGTAACTAAGCAGTACAGGATTTGGTGCTGGTTGCTTTCCATGCTTACAAATTGCATTAACTACTCCCATATGAAGTGCGGCTCTTGCATAGGGTGATCCACGCTTTGAAATCTTGTTTTTCGTGCCTCTGAATGTTCCGGATTGCCGTTCAGATGGGTCTAACCCAAAGTAAGCTGCAAGTTGTTTAGGCTTTTTAAACAGCGTGAAATCCCCAATTTCTCCTAGTAAAAGAGCTGCCGAATGGCTGCCAACACCAGGAATGCTTTGCAGCAAAGAAACGTTGTTTCGTATTTCTTTCATCTGTGCCAATAAATTGTCTATTGCTTTCTCAATTTGAAGCACGCTTTCAGATAATGTACGAAGCATTTGAATGGTACATACAATGAGGGTTTCATCGGCACAGGAATGAATTCCCAGGGTTTGTGCTTTCTGTGCCGCCAAGATCAGCAATTCAGCTTTCTTCTTAGCAAATCCATATCCTGACTGGCTTGCTGCAGCAATCACTTCAACCAGTTCTGATTCTTCCGCTGCAAGCAAAATAGCTGGCGTTGGAAAATGCACAAGCACGGCACACGAAGTAATTCCTCCTAGATCTGAGAAGATCTTATCATAGCCTGGAAAGGTTTGATCCAAGAAAGCTGTCAATCGATTTTTATAACTCGAAACGTCATTCAAGAATTCCACCCGTTCTCTACAGAGCTGGCGTAATGCACGCATTGCAGATTGAGGAACCTGGGAAGGCCGTAATGTCTTTGTTCGATACATCATTGCCAATTTAAAGGCATCTACACGATCTGTTTTCCTCTTTCTAATAGAGAAATCTTTCATGGAACTGCTTTGAAGCGGATTCACCACGATTACTTCGTATCCATGCTCCGAGAAGAACTGAAATAGAATCAAGTGGTAGTGCGAGGTGGATTCCATCACAATAACAGGCTTGCTGGAAAAGATCTGCTCAGCCTTTTGAAGCAGGGTGTTTGCCCGATTGATCGATGTTTCATCGTGATAAATCTTTTCCTGAGCAAAGATTTTGTTGTCTGGCGACAAAATACACATATCACTGAATCGTTTGCTGACATCAATTCCTGCTACCGGACCAAAATTCATATACACTTCTCCTCTCAGGGCAGTTTCGCTTCTTCGCAAAAGCAACAGGCGCGTTGTTGACACGGGTAACAGTTGTGCCGACCCAACCAATCGAAACATTGATTCTTTCACGAAGCGAACGGACGGTCTACATTGTTAGTAATTCCTGAATGGAAACCAAGCAAGCAATTTTGCCACTTTCAGCCCCAGTTAGTATTTCAATGTTACTATGTTTCGGAAATCGGCACAATCATATAACCGTCTATGATGAAACAATTTTAATTTCACCAATAGGATTGTACCAACAAGCTATGCAAGGGCTGTGTCCATCCCTGCAAGCAGAGTTTCCGGGCGGTGGTGTTGTCCTGTCCGCACTATCTTTCCCGCCGCTCCACAAAACGCAGAAATTAGGGTTCAAAATGGGCGAAGAAACCGCCTGTGTTGGCTTTTCCGTGTAGGGGCAGTATAATTCTCCTATCTTTGGTAAGCGCTCCATAATCCCCCGTGAGGGATAAAGAAAAGAGCTCCCATGAGGAGCTCAAATCGGTTGAAATTATTTGAGTTTGCAATACTCGGGAAGGCTTTCAGCCCAGGGGAGCAGCGGAACCAGTTGTTCCTCGGTAGGATTTCCGCCCAGTTTGGGCAGCTCCTGCAGCAGGAACAGCAGGTAACCAAAGGGATCCAGACCATTGTGCTTGGCTGTCTCGATCACACTGAAACACAGAGCGCTGGCATCGGCACCCTTTGCGGTGTCGCAGAACAGAAAATTCTTGCGCGCCATGACGAAAGGTTTCACCGTGCGTTCGGCAAGGTTATTGGTCAGTTCCAGGCGGCCGTCCAGAAGCACGGCGTTCAGCGCCTGCTTCTGGTTGAGAGAGTAGGCTTTAGCCTTGCTCAGCGCAGTGCCTTCTGCTGCCTCGAAGCTGTCCAGGAGTTCCCAGTAACTGTCCAGCAGCGGTCGGAGTTTTTCCTGCCGCAGCGTAAAGCGGGCCTCTGGCGATTGGTCTTTCCAGGCCTGCTCCAGGGAGAACATTTCCTCAATCAGCAGAAACGCTGCCTCGGATCGGCTTCCCTGTACCGGCTTGCCGTCCACAAAGCATTCCACCCACTTGCGTCTTGCGTGAGCCCAACAGCCCACATGAGTCACGGAATCCAGACAATTGTAACCCGAATAGCCGTCGGTCTGGGTATAGCCGGAGAAGCCTTGCAGCATCTCTTTGGCTACCCGGCCTGAACGGCTGGTACTGTACTGGTACAGTGCAATTTTCTTTTCGGCAGAGCAGAACACCCACATCTGGGACATCTGACTGGATTCCCGGCCATCCTCTTTCAGGACATGGACGCGGGTCTCGTCCACATTCACAATGTCCTGCCGCAGCAGCTCCCTGCGAAGCTGCTC